>JANXUV010000233.1 GCA_025356085.1 Betaproteobacteria bacterium | reverse complement strand
CCATCGCCGCGGGCGTCGCGGCTGGCCTGTGGTTCGCGCCGGGCGTGCCGATGATGGCCTTCGCTCTGGCTGCCGCCCTCGCGGTGCTTTCTGTGATCGACGATGTTTCTCCGCTGCCGACGCTGCTGCGGCTGGCGGCGCACCTTGCCGCTGCCGGCACTTTTGTGGCGATGGAAATCGGCGCCGGCGATCTGCCGCTGTTGGCGTTCCTGGCGCTGGCGATCGCCTGGTACACGAATCTCTATAATTTCATGGACGGTTCCGACGGCCTGGCCGGCGGCATGGCAGTGATCGGATTCGGCGCCTATGCCTGGGCCGCGCAGCAAGCCGGCCACGCGCCGCTCGCCGCCGGCGGCGCCGTGCTCGCCGCGGCTTCGATGGCGTTCCTGCCGTTCAATTTTCATCCGTCACGCCTGTTCATGGGCGACGTCGGCGCAGTGCCGTTGGGATTCCTGGCCGGCGCGCTGGGAATGCTCGGCTGGCGTGAAGGCGTCTGGCCGTTGTGGTTCCCGCTGCTCGTTTTCGCGCCGTTCGCCTGCGACGCCACGCTGACGTTGGTGAAGCGCCTGCTGCGGCGCGAACGCGTCTGGCAGGCGCACCGGGAGCATTACTACCAGCGTCTCGTTCGCATGGGGTTCGGCCACCGTGGCACGGCGTGGATGGAATACGGCGTCATGGCGGCGTGCGCGGCGGTGGCGCTGCTTGCGCGCGAAGCTTCGCCCGCGCTGCAGGCTCTGTCAGTGGGCGCCGCGGCCGCGGCACTCGCGGCGATCGCCGTGTGGGTGGACCTGCGCTGGGCGCGGCGCGCGGCCGGAGGCGCGCAGGGATGATCGTGCCCAAGTCCGTCCCGGCGCGCGCGTTCCTCGCCTTCGCGCACGATGTGGTCGCCGCCGCGGTCGCCTGGCTGGCGGCCTTCTGGCTGCGCTTCAACCTCGATGTACCGCAACCGTTCCTGATCACCGCGCTGGAAACGCTGCCGCTGGTGTCAGGCGTCAGCGCTCTGCTGTTCTGGCGCCTGGGCCTGTACCGCGGCCTGTGGCGCTATGCCAGCCTGCCGGACCTGCAGAAAATCATCGTCTCGGTGGCGCTCGCCTCGGTGGCCTGCGCCGCGCTGGTGCTGCTGATCCAGCCCGTGCCGGCGGTGCCGCGCTCGGTGTTCATCATCATGCCGCTGCTGCTGATCGGTGCGATGAGCGGCAGCCGACTGCTCTACCGCGCCTGGAAAGAGCGGCGCCTGCTGGGCGTGGTGCGCAATCCGGACGCCGACCCGGTGATCGTGCTCGGCGCCGGCGCTTCGGGCTCGGCCCTGCTGCGTGACCTCGCCGGTAGCCGGCAGTGGCGCGTGGTGGCGCTGCTGGACGACGACCCGCGCAAGCACGGCGGCTCGATCCACGACGTGCGGGTGCTGGGCGCGCTCGAGCGCGTCGGCGAGATCGCGCAGCAGATGGGCGCGGTGCAGGCGATCATCGCCATGCCCGGGGCCACGCATGCCGCGCGCAAGCGCGCACTCGATCTCTGCCAGGCGGCCGGGCTGAAGGTGATGACGGTGCCGGCCTATTCGGACATCGTTTCCGGCAAGGTCAGCGTGTCGCAATTGCGCGAGGTCGAACTGGACGACCTGCTAGGGCGCGATCCGGTGCAGCTGGACGAAGGGCTGCTGTCCGGATTCCTTAAGGGCAAGGTGGTGCTGGTCACTGGTGCTGGCGGCTCCATCGGCTCCGAGCTGTGTCGTCAGATCGCGCGCTTCGCGCCGGCACGCCTGGTGATGCTGGAGAACTCTGAGTTCGCGCTGTACTCGATCGAGCAGGAATTCCACGACCACCGCCCGGAGTTGCCGGTGGTCGCCGCCATCGCCGACGTCAAGGATGAAGCGCGCGTCGGCGAACTGTTCGCGCTGCACCGGCCCGAGATCGTATTCCATGCGGCCGCCTACAAACACGTGCCGTTGATGGAAAAGGCCAACGCTTTTCAGGCGATCGCCAACAACGCGCTCTCCACCATCGTCACCGCGCACGCGGCG
>JANXUV010000225.1 GCA_025356085.1 Betaproteobacteria bacterium | reverse complement strand
TTATTATGCATCGTATGTTCACTTTTCTGCAAAGTGTCTTGTTTTTCTTGATGCGTAAAAGTTGATTCTATACTATTCAATTCGATAATATCGGTATTGAATACCATCAAATTGCATGTTGCTGGCGCTGTACCTCGTGCTGACGCGCACGCGCATCGGCTTGGTGATCCAGGCTTCGCTGTCACACCCGGACATGGTCGAATCGCTGGGGCACAACGTGCCGCGTGTGTTCATGCTGGTGTTCGCGGGTGGTACCGCACTGGCGGGCCTCGCCGGCGTGATCGGCGGCGTCGCCTTCATCACCGAGCCCTCGATGGCGGCCTCGGTGGGGCCGATCGTGTTCGTGGTCGCGGTGGTGGGCGGCATGGGCTCACTTGCCGGCGCCTTCCTCGCCTCGCTGCTGATCGGCATGCTGCAGACCTTCGCCATCGCGCTCGACTGGTCGCTCGCCGGTATGCTGGGCACGGTCGGCATCACGGTCACCGAGCAAACGCCCCTGTATTCGCTGTGGAAGCTCCAGCTGTCGCAGGTGGCGCCGGTGCTGCCCTACCTGCTGCTGGTGCTGATGCTGATCTTCCGGCCCAAGGGCCTGCTCGGCACCAGGGCCGACTGACGGGTTTCACCGCACATGAACTACCAGCCCCTCAATCTTGCCCGCTGGATCATCTGGAGCGCGACCGCGCTGCTGATGCTCGTCCTGCCGCTCGTCTTCACGCAGGGCTTCGCGGTCACGCTGATCTCGCAGATGGGGATCGCCGTCATATTCACGCTGTCCTACAACATGCTGCTCGGCCAGAGCGGCATGTTGTCCTTCGGCCACGCGGTGTACTCCGGCCTCGGTGCCTACATCGCGGTACACGTGCTCAACCTGTCCTCCAAGGGCCAGCTTTGGATGCCGGTCTCGCTGCTGCCGCTGGTCGGGGGTCTCGCGGGCGCGTTCTTCGGCGTGCTGTTCGGCTACGTCACCACCAAGCGCGCCGGCACCACCTTCGCCATGATCACGCTGGGCATCGGCGAACTGGTCTTCAACTGCTCGCTGATGTTCCCCGATTTCTTCGGCGGCGAGGGCGGCATCACCACCAACCGCGTGTTCGGCCAGCCCTTCCTCGGCCTCACCTTCGGCCCGGCGGTGCAGGTCTACTACCTGATCGCGGCCTGGTGCCTCGCCTCGATGGCGCTCATGTACGCCTGGTCGCACACGCCGCTGGGGCGCATCGCCAACGCGGTGCGCGACAATCCCGAGCGCGCCGAATTCATCGGCTACGACACGCATAAAGTGCGCTGGCTGACGCTCATCATTTCGGCCTTCTTCGCCGGCGTGGCAGGAGCGCTCGCCTGCATCACCTTCGAGATCGTCACCGCCGAGAACGTGAGCGCGCTGCGCTCGGGCGGCGTGCTGTTCGCCGCCTTCATCGGCGGCGTCGGCTTTTTCTTCGGCCCGATCTTCGGCGCCTGCCTGTTCGTCTACTTCGTGGTGGCGCTGTCGGACCACACCAAGGCCTGGCTGCTGTACCTCGGGCTGTTCTTCATGCTGATGGTGATGTTCGCCCCCGGCGGCATCGCCAGCCTGATCATGATGCAGCTGCCGGTGATCGCGCGTAAGCGCTTCAGGGAACTGGTGCCGCACTACGCCAGGACCGGCGCAGCGGGACTGCTGGTGCTGGCGGCGCTCATTCTCACGGTGGAGATGACCTACAAGGTCTCGGTGGACAGCGCCAACGGCACCGTGATGAAGCTGTTCGGCGTCGAGTTCGACGCCGCCGGCGCTCTACCCTGGATGCTCGCCATCGCGCTGTGGATCGTCGGCGGCTGGCTGTTCAACGCCGCGCGCCGGCGCCTGGCGCATGCCTGGGGCGAGATCCAGGCCGACATCGCGGCGGCACGCGCTTGAACGCGAAAACGTCGGCAGCGCTGGAACTTGCTTCGGTGCGCAAGTCCTTCGGCAAAACGGAGATCATCCGCGGCGTCGACCTGGCGATTCCCAAGGGCGAACGCCACGCCATCATCGGCCCGAACGGCGCCGGCAAGTCGACGCTGTTCAACCTGATCAGCGGCCGTTTCGGCGTGACGTCCGGGCGGATCGACCTGCACGGTGAAAGCATCAACGGCCTGGAACCCGAGATCATCAATCGCAAAGGCCTGGCGCGCAGTTTCCAGATCACCAACATCTTTCCGCGCATGTCCGTGTATGAAAACGTGCGTTGCGCCGTGCTGTGGTCGCAGGGATACAAGTATTCATTCTGGCATCGCGTTGATGCCCTGGAATCCGTGCGCGAGCGCACAAGCGAAATCGTCGAGCGCATCGGCATGGTGAAACGGCGCGATCGCATCGCCGGCGTACTGACCTATGCCGAGCAGCGCGCGCTGGAAATCGGCGTGACCATTGCCGGCGGCGCGAACGTGATCCTGCTCGACGAGCCGACCGCCGGAATGAGCCGCAGCGAAACCGATGAAGCCGTCGACCTGATCCGCAAGGTGACCGAAGGGCGTACCCTGATCAT
>JANXUV010000224.1 GCA_025356085.1 Betaproteobacteria bacterium | reverse complement strand
CGACGCCGCGACTGCGATCGACATCGCCGCGGCGCGTCGTACGCTCGACGAAGACCACTATGGCCTCGAGAAAATCAAGAAGCGCATTCTCGAGTACCTCGCGGTGCGCAAGCTGAACCCCGCCGGCAAGAGCCCGATCCTGTGCTTCGTCGGCCCGCCCGGCGTGGGCAAGACTTCGCTCGGCCAGAGCATCGCCAGGGCGACCGGGCGCAAGTTCGTGCGCGTGAGCCTGGGCGGCACGCACGATGAAGCGGAAATCCGCGGCCACCGGCGCACGTATATCGGCGCGCTGCCGGGCAACATCATCCAGAACTTGCGCAAGGTGGAGACACGCAACTGCGTGATGATGCTCGACGAAGTCGACAAGCTCGGCGCGGGCGGCTTTCACGGCGATCCGTCGAGCGCGCTGCTTGAAGTGCTCGATCCGGAGCAGAACGGCAAGTTCCGCGACAACTACCTCGGCGTGGACTTCGACCTGTCGCGGGTGATGTTCATCGCCACCGCCAACCAGCTCGACACCATCCCGGGGCCGCTGCGCGACCGCATGGAGATCATCCAGCTGCCGGGCTACACGGAAGAAGAGAAGCTGCAGATCGCGAGGAAATACCTCGTCAAGCGGCAGCTCGAAACGAACGGCCTCAAGGAAGAGCAAGCGTCAGTGACCGAAGAAGCCCTGCGCGGGCTGATCGGCGACTACACGCGCGAAGCGGGCGTGCGCAGCCTGGAAAGGGCGATCGGCTCGGCGTTGAGAAACGCCGCCATGCGTATCGCGGAAGGCAATGCGGCGTCGATCATCATCAATGAGAGCGACTTGCACGGCATCCTCGGCGCCAAGCGTTTCGACAATGAAGTTGCCTTGCGGACATCCACGCCCGGCGTCGCTACAGGACTGGCCTGGACGCCGGTGGGCGGCGACATCCTCTTCATCGAGGCGTCGAAGACGCCCGGCACCGGCAAGCTGATCCTCACAGGCCAGCTCGGCGACGTAATGAAGGAATCCGCGCAAGCGGCGCTCACCGTGACGAAAGGCTTCCTCAACGAAGCCTTCGATAAGTGGGACATCCACATCCACGTCCCGGCAGGCGCCACGCCCAAGGATGGGCCGAGTGCAGGCGTCGCGATGACCTTGAGTTTAATTTCTTTGTTTACAAATAAACCCATAAGGTCAGACGTCGCAATGACCGGCGAGATTTCGCTGCGCGGCCTGGTCATGCCCATTGGCGGCCTGAAGGAGAAGTCGCTGGCGGCGCTGCGCGCCGGCATCAAAACGGTGATGGTGCCCAGGAGGAACGAAAAAGACCTCGAGGACATCCCGGCCGACGCCAAGGAAAAGCTCGAGTTCGTGTTCCTCGAGCGAATCGAGGACGCGATTCGCACCGCCATCGGCGAGCTGCCGGCGGAAAAGAAAGCCGCCTAGGCGGCTTTCTTTTTTCCGGGATCAGACCAGCGCAAATTCCAGGGCGCCCAGCTTCTCGATGCGGGTGACCAGTTTGTCGCCGGGTTTCAGCCAGACCTGCTTTTCCTTCGGGTAGCCGGAGATCACGCCCTCGGGCGTGCCGGTGAAGATCAGGTCGCCCGCTTCCAGCGTAAAGAGTTTCGAGGCGTAGGCGATGATCTGCGCACACCCTTGCCTGCAGTCTTCGCTTCCGCGCTGCCGGCGGCGGCGAACGGTGCCGCGGCCGCGGCCGCAAGCGTGGTCTTGAGGAATCTCCTGCGCGATTCTTTCATGTGCCCTCTCCTCCTGGAGTGAAGGCCGAAGAATAGCAAGCGACCGCCCTGCGAGGGGGCGTTACACTGAATTCGTGAACCTGCCGGCGCTGATCGAGACCTACGGCTACTGGGCCGTGCTCTGCGGCACGCTGCTCCAGGCGGAAACCGTGCTGCTCCTCGCAGGCTTTGCGGCGCACCGGGGCTACCTCGACCTGCCGATCGTGGCCGGCGTCGCGATCATCGGCAGCTTTCTCGCCAACCAGCCCTGGTTCTACCTGGGGCGGCGATACGGCCAGAAGCTGCTGCTGCGCTACCCAAGGTTCGCCGATCCTGTAATGCGTGCGGAGGCAAAGCTCGCCAAATACGACGTTCCCTTGATCCTCACCATGCGCTTTGTCGTCGGCCTGCGCACCGCAGCGCCATTCGCCCTGGGCATGGGCCCGATGCCGATCCTGCACTTCGAAGCGCTGAACATCGGCGGCGCCATCTTCTGGGCCGTCGTGATTGCCGCCGGCGGCTACCTTTTCGGCCACCTGTTCGAGCGCGCGCTCGGCAACCTGAGGCTCTACGAAGAAATCCTCTTTGCCGTACTGGCCATCGGCGGCTTGATTTATTGGTGGATCAACCGTCGCCGCACAAGCTGATTTGTTATTCTTCGCCCCCTATGGCGAAAGCACCGAAGAAGCCGCAGTTCTTCCCCGTCGATGCGGACGACCTGAAGCCGCTGCACCAGTGGCACCGGCCGCTGCAAGCGCCGGGGATCACGCAGGTGGATTTCGAGGAGCGGGTGGATTTCAAGCGCCTGCACCGCTACCGCCTCGCGCGCACGCGCCAGTCGCTCGCCCAATCGGGCCTGGGCGCGATGCTGTGCTTCGATCAGCACAACATTCGCTACATCTCTTCCACCGTCATCGGCGAGTGGGCGCGCGACAAGCTGATCCGCTACTGCCTGCTGACCGGCACGGGCAAGCCCTGGGTGTGGGATTTCGGCTCGGCGGCGCGGCATCACAAGCTCTACTGCCCCTGGCTGGAGAAAGATCACGTGCGCGCGGGCAATCCGGGCATGCGCGGCGCGATCGGACCGAGCGTGGGCCTGTTCGAGTCCGCGGCGAAAGAGATCAAGGACATCCTGGTGCAGGAGGGCGTGGCGGGCATGCCGTTGGGTCTCGACATGTGCGAGCCGGGTTTCCTGTTCGCGCTGGAGAAGGAAGGCATCAAAATTCGCGACGGCCAGCAGATGATGCTCTCGGCGCGCGAGGTGAAGAGCCATGACGAGATCACGCTGCTGAATACAGCAGCTTCAATGGTGGATGGCGTTTACCAGGACATCATCGAGGCGCTGAAGCCAGGCGTAAAGGAAAGCCAGATTGTCGGGCTGGCGTCGAAGCGCCTTTTCGAAATGGGCTCAGACTGTGTCGAGGCGGTGAACGCCATCGCCGGCGAGCGCTGCAGCCCGCATCCGCACAATTTCACCGACCGCCTGATCCGCCCCGGCGACCAGGCGTATTTCGACATCATCCATTCCTTCATCGGCTATCGCACCTGCTACTACCGCACCTTCTCGGTGGGCCGGGCGACGCCGGCACAGAAAGACGCCTACAAGAAGGCGCGCGGCTGGATGGACGGGGCGATTTCGATGCTGAAGCCGGGCATCAGCACCGAAAAGGTCGCGAAGATGTTCCCGAAGTGCACTGAGATCGGTTTCGAGACGGAAATGTCTGCGTTCGGGTTGAACTTTTGCCACGGATTGGGACTCGGATTGCATGAGCGGCCGCTGATCTCGCGGTTGAATTCGTTCATCGAGCCTTACGAGCTGAAAGCCGGCATGGTGTTCGCGGTCGAGACCTTCTGCCCCGCCAAGGACGGCGTGTCGGCGGCCCGCATCGAGGAAGAGGTCGTCCTCACGCCCGAGGGCGCCAAAATCATTTCACTGTTCCCCGCACAGGAGCTCCCGGTCGCCAATGCCTACTAAACCCAGCTTCGGATGGATTGGCGCCGGCCGCATGGGCTACGAGATGGCCGGCCGCCTGGCCAAGGGCGGCGCCGACGTGCTGGTCTGGAATCGGACCAAGGAGAAAGCCAAGCCGCTCGAGAAATACGGCGCCAAAGTTGCCGATCAGATCGCGGAGCTCGCCGCGCGCGACATCGTGTTCTGCATGGTGTCCACCTACAAGGATGTGAAGGAGGTTGTCACGAATCTCCTGGCCGGCGGCAAGAAGCCGCGCATGCTGATTGAATGCTCATCGATTTCGCTCGAAGGCTCGGCCGAACTGCGAGAACTTCTGGAAAAAAAGGGCGTTCAGTACCTCGCCGCGCCGGTGTCGGGCAACGCCAAAGTCATCAAGGCGGGCATGCTCTCCTTCGTCTGCTCGGGTCCGAAAGCCGCCTACGACGAGGCCAGGCCCTTTCTCGATGCGATGGGCAAGGGCTCGAGCTGGGTGGGCGAGGGCGAACTCGCCCGCATCGTCAAGATCTGCCACAACGTGTTCCTCGGCGTGGTGACGCAGTCGCTGGCCGAGATCACGGTGCTCGCGCAGAAGGCGGGCGTGCCGCGCCACGCTTTCCTCGCATTCATGAACCAGAGCGTGATGGGCTCGACCTTCACGCGCTACAAGACGCCGGCCTTCGTCAACCTCGACTTCAAGGTGACGTTCACGCCTCAACTTCTGCGCAAGGACATGGACCTCGGCCTGGATGCAGGCAGGAAGTTCGAGGTGCCGATGCCGCTTGCCAGTGCCACTCGCGACCTGATCCAGTCGATGATCGGGCAGGGCTGGACCGAGCAGGACTTCGCCACGCTGCTGCAGCAGCAGGCGGAAGCCTCCGGAATCAAACTAAAGCCAGAAAACGTGGAGGTAGGAGATGGACTTTCGTAAAGGGTTGTTTTTTTTACTGGGAGTTTTCTTATCCCTTCCTGCACAGGCGCAAAATTATCCGAATAAACCCGTCCGCGTGATCATTTCGTTCACGCCGGGCAGCTCGACCGACATCGTCGGCCGCATCGTGATGCAGAAAGTCGCCGAGTACTGGGGCCAGCCCGTGATCGCGGAGAATCGCGGCGGCGCCGGCGGCTCGATCGGCTCGCGCGAAGTGGCGACCTCGTCGCCGGACGGCTACACGCTGCTCGTCAATTCGACCGCGCACGCCGTCAACCCCGCGATCTACGCCAAGCTTCCCTACGACACGCTGAAGGATTTCATCGAAATCTCGCCGCTGGCGATCCAGCCGAACGTGCTGGTGGTGAACGCGACCTCTCCCTACAAGACCGTCGCAGACCTGGTCAATGCCGCAAAAGCGAAGCCTGGTGCGATCAATTTCGGTCATGCCGGCGTCGGCAGCGGCACGCACCTCAGTACAGAGCGATTCATCGCGGCGGCCGCAATCAAGGTCGAGCTGGTGCCGTTCAAGGGCACGCCCGAGGTGATCACCGCGCTGATGAGCAACTCGATCGACTGCTACTGGGCGCCGATTTCGGCCGCCTTGTCGGCGATCAAGGGCGGCAAGCTGCGCGCCCTTGCGGTCAGCACCACGAAGCGCAACCCGACGCTGCCGGACGTCCCGACGCTGGCCGACGGCGGCCTGAAAAACGCCGACTCCGCGCTGTGGTTCGGCGTCTGGGCGCCGGCCGGCACGCCGCAGGACATCATCCAGAAGATTTCCGCCGACACACGCAAGGCGCTGGCCGATCCCGGCGTGAAGGAAAAGCTCCATGCCCTCGGCAACGACACCATGGACATGTCGCCCGCCGAATTCGCCAAGTTCGTGCGTGACGAAATCGTTATCTACCAGAACGTCATCACGGCCGCCGGCATCAAGCCGCAGTAGGGGATGCGCCCCCCGACCCCGCTCACGGCCCTGCTCGCGGCGTTTCTTCCCATGGCCGCCGCCGCGTTCGACCTGCAGAGCCACCGCGGCGCGCGCGCTCGGCCTCAAGGTGCTGCCCTGGACGGTAAACGAGCCGGCGCAGATCTCTGCGCTGCTCGAACTCGGCGTCAACGGCCTGATCACCGACCGCCCGGATGTCGCCCGGCGGGTATTGGCGGAGAGGAAAATTCCGCTGCCGGCCGCGACGCCGGTTACGCCTTAAGCGGGATTTTCTTCAAGTCAGCAAGCCAGACGGACGCATTGCCGTCGGAGGGCGCGCGCCAGTCGCCGCGCGGCGAGAGCGAGCCGCCCGAGCCTACCTTCGGGCCGTTCGGCAGGGTGCTCCTCTTGAACTGGCTGGTCTGGAAGAAGCGGCGCAGGAATACTTCCAGCCATTGGCGGATCTTGGCTAGGCTGTAGTCGTCCCGCCAGGCGCACCAGGCGAGGTACGCGACCTTGGAGGGCGCATAGCCGAAGCGCAGCGTGTAGTAGAGATTGAAGTCTTGCAGTTCGTAGGGGCCGATGACGTCTTCAGTTTTTTGATTTGGTTTCAACTCTGGAGATATTTCAGTATCCAGTACGCGAGCGAGCGCTTTGCTTGCCGTGTCATTGAACTGGCCGGATTTCGCCACCCAGCCGATCAGGTACCGGATCAGCGTCTTCGGCACGCTGACGTTGACGTTGTAGTGCGACATATGGTCTCCGACACCATAGGTCGCCCAGCCCAACGCCAGCTCCGACAGGTCGCCGGTGCCGACCACCAGGCCGTGGTGCTGGTTGGCGAGGCGGAACAGGTGACTGGTGCGCTCGCCCGCCTGCACGTTCTCGAAGGTGATGTCGTAGGTCTTGCGGCCTTTGGCGAACGGGTGGCCAAGGTCCTTGAACATCTGCATGCAGGAGGGCCGGATGTCGATCTCCTCCGCGCTCGCGCCCATCGCGCGCATCAGCTGCCAGGCGCTCGAGCGCGTGCGCGTCGAGGTGGCGAAGCCCGGCATGGTGTAGGCGAGGATGTTCGCGCGCGGCAGGCCGAGCTCGTCCATCACGCGCGCGCATACGAGTAACGCCTGGGTCGAATCCAGCCCGCCCGAGACGCCGATCACCAGCTTTTTCGTCCCGGTCGCGCGCATGCGGGTGGCCAGCCCCTCGGCCTGGATGCTGTACACCTCCGCGCAGCGCGCATCGCGCGTCGCCGGGTCGGATGGAACGTAGGGGAATTTCCCGACTTTTCTTACGAGCAGGACTTTTCCGCGGGGAAGCGCGATTGAAAAATCTACCGTCCGGAAGCGGTTCACTTCCTCCCGGTGGCGGCGCGCGGACTCGCCGAAGGAATTCTGGCGCATGCGGTCGGCTTCCAGGCGCTCCAGGTCGATGTCGGCGAAGGTCAGCTGCGCCTTGCCGGAGAAGCGCTGCGATTCGGCCAGCAGCGAGCCGTTCTCGAAGGCCATCGCGTGCCCATCCCAGGCGAGGTCGGTGGTGGATTCGCCCGCACCGGCGGCGCTGTAGAGGTAGGCCGCGATGCAGCGCGCCGACTGGTTGGCGGCGAGGTCGCGGCGGTACTGGTGCTTGCCAATCACCGCGTTTGAGGCCGACAGGTTGGCGATGACCGTCGCGCCGGCAAGCGCGGCGTGGGAGGAGGGCGGCACCGGCACCCACAGGTCTTCGCAGATCTCGGCAAAAAGACGCAGCCGCGGGTTTTCCTTCAGTTTGAAAATCAATGTCCCGAAAGGAACCCTCTGCCCGGCAAGCTCGATCACCCGCACATCCTCCGGAGCGGGCGTGAACTGGCGCAACTCGTAGAACTCGCGGTAGTTCGGCAGGTAGGTCTTCGGCACCACGCCCATCAATTTTCCATTGCAGAGCAGCGCGGCGCAGTTGTAGAGCAGGCCGTCCGCGACGACCGGCAGGCCGACGAAGGCGGCGATCGGCAGGCTCTTCGAGCGTGCGAGCAGCCAGGCCAGCGCTTCTTCCGAGGCCTTCAGCAGCGCCTGCTGGTGGAACAGGTCTTCGCAGCTGTAGGCCGACAGGCCCAGCTCCGGGAATACGGCGACCACGGCGTTCTTCTTCGCCGCCTGCCGCATCAGGGCGAGGGTGGCCGCGGCGTTGGCCATCGGGTCGCCGATGCGCACCAGCGGCGTGGCGAGCGCGACGCGCGCGAAGCCGTGCCGGTAGAGATTTAAAAAGTCGTTGCTTGAGGCCATGGAAGGGCATTTTACGCCAACTGGTATATGGTGTATAAAGCCATATATGTTCGAAGAGCGATTGCTGCTGCCAGACGACTTCGTTTTGGAAGCAAGGATTCTTGACGGCATGGATTTTGTTCTTTCACTCAGAAAGGGCAAAACCATCCTGGTCGAATACAGCAATGCGAGCGGCTATGTATTCAAGTCGGTGGAGAAGCTCAGATACGACTTCCAGCGCGATGCCGAAGACGCTCTACGTCAGGGTTAGCACGCCGGACGACGCGCTGGACCGTTTCGAGGCGGCCTGGCACCTCGCCTCGGGCCGCAAGGCGCCTGCGCCGCTGGCGCTGATGTCTTTCGCGGATCTACCGCTGCTGGCAAAAAACTTGACCCCGGCGCGCTGGGACCTGCTAAAGAAATTGAAGACCAGCGGTCCATTGACGGTGTTCGCACTGGCGAAGACGCTGGAGCGCGACTACAAAAATGTGCACACCGATGTTGCGCGGCTTATTGATTTGAATCTAATAGAAAGAACGGAAAATTCTCTTGTGCGGGTCAGCTGGGACGCCGTCCGCGCCGAACTGCGGCTATAGCCAGCCGGCCTTGCGGAAGCGCCAGAAGAGAATCAAGTCGATTGCGACCATCAGGAAGACGGCCATGGGGTAGCCGAAATCCCAGCTCAGTTCGGGCATGTTCTTGAAGTTCATGCCGTAAACACCCGCGACCATCGTCGGCACTGCGACCAGAGCGGCATAGGCGGCGAGGCGCTTGGTCACTTCGCTCTCGCCGATGGTGATCATGGCGAGGTTCACCTGCAGCGCGGTATTGACGGTGTCGCGCAGGGAGTCGAGCGACTGGTTCAGGCGCACCAGGTGGTCGTAGACGTCGCGGAAATACTCCCCCAGGCCCGCGCATACCGCCGGCACGCGCCCGCCGTAGAGTTTGCCGACCGAATCCATCAGCGGCGCGGTGGCGTGCTTGAGCGTGGTGACCTTCTGCTTCACGTAATACAGCGCCTCGATGTTGTCGCGCGCAGAGGTGTTGGCGAAGATGCGCTCCTCGATCGCCTCCAGCTCGGTCTCGATCGCGTCCAGCACCGGGAAATAGCGGTCGACCACCGCGTCCATCAGCGCGTAGAGCACGTAGCCCGAACCGTGCTTGAGCAGCTCGGGCTCGCGCTCGCAGCGCGCGCGCACGCCGAGGAAGCCCTGCTCGGTGCGGTTCCTGACGGAGAGCACGTAATTCGGGCCGGTGAAGACGTTCACCTCGCCGACTTGGAGTTCGTCCCCCGCGATTTCCACCACGTGCAGAACGGCGAAGATCTCGCTGCCGTATTCCTCGATCTTGGGCCGCTGGTGGCCGTGGCGGGCATCCTCCACCGAGAGCTCGTGCAGGTCGAACTGGCGGCTCATCTCCTCCAGTTCGGCGTCGGTGGTGTCGCGCAGCGCGACCCAGACGAAGGTGCCCGGCTTGGCGAGATAGTCGTGGATCTCGCTCTGCGCGATGTCGGCAAGTTTCTTGCCTTCCTGGTAGACGACGCAGTTGACGAGCATGACTACAATAATACCCCGTGAATAATAAGGACCTACCCGCCGACCAACCCCGCGACCAGCCCTCGGCGCCGCAGCCCGCGCGTCCGGCCGAACCCCGGGATGCGGCGACCGTGGTCGTGCTGCGCGACAGCGCCGGTAGCGTAAGCAGCGACGGCCAGGGCATCGAGGTCTACCTGATCAAGCGCAGCCGCATGATGGATTTCATGGCCGGCGCCCACGTTTTCCCCGGCGGGCGGCTGGACAAGGCCGACAGTTCGGCGCCGGCCTGCGCGCTGCTCTCGGCGGCGACCGCCGCACTGCAGGAGCGGCTGGGCGAGCCGCTGCCGCCGATGCAGGCGGCGGGACTGTACGTGGCTGCGATCCGCGAGACTTTCGAAGAGGCCGGCCTGCTGTTCGGCAAGCTCGCGGCGGGCTGGGCCGCCGGCGATGCGCGCGCCGCGGTGGCGGCGGGCGCGCTGTTTGCCACGCTGGTGGAGAAGATCGACGCGGCGGCGCTGGTGCCCTGGGTACGCTGGGTGACGCCCGAGATCTCGCCGCGCCGCTTCGATGCGCGCTTTTTTCTCGCGCGCGCTCCGGAGGGCCAGATAGCCCGCGTCGATGGCCACGAAGCCACCGAGGGACTATGGATCACGCCCATGGAGGCGGTCGGGCGCTGGCTGGATGGCGACATGCAGTTAGCGCCGGCCACGGCCAAGTGCCTGGATGCGCTGCTCGCTTACGCAACGGTGGAAGAGGCGCTGGCCGCCGCGGCCAAACGGCCGCCGCCGGTGATGATGCCGCACGTATGGAACGACAAGGAAAGCGGCCGGGCCTACATTTCGCTGCCGGGTGATCCGCGCCATCCTGTGTCCAAAGATGCCTTGGGCGGAAAAATCCTGCGGCTACAGCTCGAAACAGGGCGCTACCGGCCGGTGGTTGCCGCCTAGCCTAAAATAGCGTTTTTTTCCTGCGGGACCGCCATGCCAGCCCTCAGCAAACGCGCCCAATCCCTCGGCACCGAGAACGCTTTCGTGGTGCTGGCCGAAGTGACCGCGCTCGCCGCGCAGGGCAAGGACATCATCAGTTTCTGCATCGGCCAGCCGGACTTCCCGGCGCCGCTGCACGTGCAGGAGGCGGGCATCCGCGCCATCCGCGAGGGCAAGCACGGTTACACGCCCTCGGCCGGCATCGATCCCCTGCGCGAAGCGGCGGCGAAATACATGGCGGGCATGCGCGGCGGGCTGCCTATCCGCGCCCAGGACGTGGTGATCGGCGCGGGCGCCAAGCCCTTCATCGCCTACGCCATCCTCTGCACCACCGACTTCGGCGCCGGCGACGAGGTCATCTACCCGAACCCGGGTTTCCCGATTTACGAATCGCAGATCATCGCCTGCGGCGCGAAGCCGGTGCCGGTGCAGTTGCGGGAAGCGCGCGACTTCGCCTTCGACCCGGCGGAACTGGAAAAGCTGATCACGCCGAAAACGAAGCTGCTGGTCCTCAACTACCCCCACAATCCGACGGGTGGTTTACTCAATCGTTCTTCACTTGAACAAATTGCGAAAATTCTTCAAAAGCACCCTCACGTCTGGGTCTATGCCGACGAAATCTATTCGCGCCTGTGCTATTCGGGCGAGTTCTTCTCCATCGCGCAAGTGCCCGGCATGTATGAGCGCACCATAATTTCGGATGGCGCCTCGAAGACCTGGGCGATGACGGGTTGGCGCATCGGCTTCGCCTCCAACCCGGAGCTCGCGCCGCATTTCACGCGCTGGATCACCAATACCGAGTCCTGCGCCTCGCAAATCTCGCAGTGGGCCGCGCTAGAAGCGATCACCGGCCCGCAGGACGCCGCGGAAATGATGAAGAAGAGCTTCTTCGAGCGCGGGCAATTGATCGTCAGGCTGCTGAACGAGGTTCCCGGCGTGACCTGCCGGACGCCGGGCGGCGCGTTCTACGCCTGGCCGAACGTCACCGAGGCCTGCCGCATGGTCGGCGCTAAGGATTCGGAGGAGTTCCGCAAGCGCCTGCTGAACGAAGCCGGCGTGGCGGTGCTCGCCGACATCCATTTCGGCTCGCGCGTGCCGGGCGAAGGCCAGCACCTGCGCTTTTCCTACGCCGCCTCGAAGCTGGCGATCGAGCAGGGCGTGGCGCGCATGGCCGATTTCATCCGCAGGAACACCCGCAAGGTCGCCTGAGTGTCAGTCTGGCGGCCAAGCGTCACGGTCGCGGCGGTCGTCGAGCGCGACGGCAGGTTCCTGTTCGTCGAGGAGCTGCAGGACGGCAGGCGCGTGCTCAACCAGCCGGCGGGCCACCTCGATCCGGGCGAAACCCTGATCGCCGCCTGCGCGCGTGAGGTAATGGAGGAAACCGCGCACCGCTTCCAGCCCGCGGGGCTGGTCGGCATCTACCGCTGGCACTACAAGCCAGCCGACGTGACGTTCCTTCGTTTCTGCTTTTCGGGAAAAATCCTGGGAACGGAAAACACCCCGCTCGACAAGGAAATTCTCGCCTTGCACTGGCTTACCCCCACCGAACTGAAGCGGCAATCCTCCATGCATCGCTCGCCCCTGGTCCAGCAATGCCTGGACGACTACCTTGCCGGCAATAATTTTCCGATCACCGTCCTGTCTAAAGACTATGGCTGAGCGGATCGTCGTCGGCATGTCGGGCGGGGTGGATTCCTCGGTGGCCGCGTTGCTGCTGAAGCGGCAGGGCTACGACGTGGTCGGCCTGTTCATGAAGAACTGGGAGGACGACGACAACGACGAGTACTGCTCGACCCGCGAGGACCTGGTCGATGCGGCGGCCGCGGCGGACGTGATCGGCGTCGAGCTGGAGGCGGTTAATTTCGCGGCCGAGTACAAGGACCGCGTGTTCGCCGATTTCCTGCGTGAATACCAGGCGGGCCGCACGCCGAACCCGGACGTGCTGTGCAACGCCGAGATCAAGTTCAAGGCCTTCCTCGACCACGCCATGGAACTGGGCGCCACGCGCATCGCCACCGGCCACTACGCGCAAGTCTTCCACAAGGGCGGACTGTTCGAGCTCCACCGCGGAAAGGACGTGTCGAAAGACCAGAGCTACTTTCTGCACCGGCTTACGCAAGCCCAGCTCTCCAAGGTTGTTTTTCCAATAGGAGATGAAATTAAAAGCGAAGTCCGCCGCATCGCCGCCGAGGCACGCCTGCCGAATCACGCCAAGAAGGATTCGACCGGCATCTGCTTCATCGGCGAGCGGCCGTTCCGGGAATTCCTCAACCGCTACCTGCCGCGCGAGCCCGGGCCGATCGTCACGCCCGAGGGCGTGCGCATCGGCACCCACATCGGCCTGGCGTTCTACACCATCGGACAGAGGAAGGGGATCGGCATCGGCGGCAAGGCCGGGGCGTCGGGCGACGCCTGGTATGTGGCGCAGAAGGATTTGGGTGCCAATGCGCTCATCGTGGTGCAAGGGCATGACCACATGCTGATGATGCGGCGCTCGCTGCAGGCCGCGGACGCGAGCTGGATCTCGGGGGACCTGCCGGAAGCGGGTTCAACGCACTCCGCCAAGACGCGCTACCGGCAGTCCGATTCAGCCTGCGTGGTGACGCGTTCGGAAGAAGACGCCATTGCGGTGGAATTCGCCCAGCCGCAATGGGCGGTGACCCCCGGCCAGTCGGTGGTGCTCTACGACGGCGCCGTCTGCCTCGGCGGCGCCGTCATCAGTTAAGTCTTTGGCGGAGCGGTGTCGGCGAACGCGGGCCGTTCCATCAGCTTGTCGTAGAAGCGCGCGAGGTTAGGGTACTTGCCGAGCACGTCGATCTCCGCGGGCCGGCGAAAGTTCACCCAGCCGATGCAGCAGCCGACCGCGATGTCGGCCAGCGTGTAGCGGTCGCCATGGCACCAGGCTTTGTCGCCCAACTCGGCGGCAATCGCCGACAGCCCGCGCTTAAGCTTGCCGGTCTGCTTGTCGACCCAGGCCGCACCCTGTTCCTTCTTCGGGCGCAGCGACTCGTAGCGGATCAGCAGGCCCGCGTCCAGGCAGCCGTCGGCGAGCGCCTCCCAGCGGCGCACCGCGACGCGCTCGCGGTTTTCCTCAGGGATCAGGCGCGCCAGAGGCGAAACGGCATCGAGGAATTCGACAATCACGCGCGAGTCGAACAGCGCCGCGCCGTCGTCCATCACCAGCGCCGGCACCTTGCCGAGCGGGTTGTGGGCGTTGACCGGGTTTTCCGGCGGATTGACGTCGACCGTCTCGAACTCGCAGTCGATCTTCTTTTCCGCGAGGACGACGCGCACCTTGCGGGTGTAGGGGCTGGGAACGGAGCCAAGTAGTTTCATCAGGGCGCGGATTATATAATAGACGCATGGCATCTCCGCTCACCGCACTGTCGCCGCTCGACGGCAGGTACGCCAGGTCCGCGGATCCCCTCAGGGCTTACTTCAGCGAATACGCGTTGATCCGCTACCGCGTGCGCGTCGAGCTGGCCTGGTTGGGCGCGCTCGCCGCCGCGCCGGGCATCGCCGAACTGAAACCCTTGTCGAAAGCGACCGCGAAGAGCCTGGCCGCGCTGGCCGCCGGTTTCTCGGAGAGGGACGGCGAACAGATCAAGAAGATCGAAGCCGAGACCAACCACGACGTCAAGGCGATCGAGTACTGGCTGAAGGCGAAGCTGGGGAAGAACCGCGAAGTGCGGGGTGCGCTCGAGTTCATCCATTTCGCCGCCACCTCGGAGGACATCAATAACCTCTCCTATGCGCTGATGCTGGAGGACTCGCGGCGCAAGGTGATGCTGCCGCGGCTTGACGAGCTGATCGCCGCGCTGCGCGGGCATGCGCACCGGCACGCCGCCCAGCCGATGCTCTCGCGCACTCACGGCCAGCCGGCCTCGCCGACGACGCTCGGCAAGGAGCTCGCCAACGTCGTGGCGCGCCTCAAGCGCGCCCGCGCACGCATCGAGGCGGTGCCGCTGCTCGCCAAGATGAACGGCGCGACCGGCAACTACCATGCACACACCGTCGCCTACCCGAAGTTCGACTGGGAGGTGTTCTGCGCGCGCTTCGTCGAGGGCCTGGGGCTGCAGTTCAATGCCTACACCACGCAGATCGAGCCGCACGACTGCATTGCCGAGCTGTTCGACGCCTATGCCGCCGCCAACATCATCCTGCTCGACCTCAACCGCGACCTCTGGGGCTACATCTCGCTCGGTTACTTCCGCCAGAGGACGAAAAAGGGCGAAGTCGGCTCCTCGACCATGCCGCACAAGGTCAATCCGATCGATTTCGAGAACTCCGAAGGCAACCTCGGGATCGCCAACGCGCTGCTGCGCCACCTGGCGGACAAGCTGCCGGTGTCTCGCTGGCAGCGCGACCTGTCGGATTCGACCGCACTGCGCAATTCGGGCAACGCGCTCGGCCATACGCTGCTTGCCCAGGCCTCCTGCCTGCGCGGACTCGCCAAGCTCGAGGCCGATCCGCGCCGGATGGCCGAGGACCTCGACGCCAACTGGGAAGTGCTCACCGAGGCGGTGCAGCAGGTGATGCGGCGCCACGGGGTCGCCGGGGCCTATGAAAAACTCAAGGCGCTGTCGCGCGGCAAGCGGCTCGACCGGAAGCAGCTCGCGGTTTTCGTCCGCAGCCTGCCCATCCCCGCGGCCGAGAAGCAGCGCCTGCTCGCGCTCACGCCCGCCACCTACACCGGCCTCGCCGCCCGGCTCGCCAAGCGTATTTGATGCGGTTTTTGCTGCTGTTGTCGTTTTTTGCGCCGGCTTTGCACGCCCAGGAGATCGTCACCCTGAATACTCGCCCGGGCGTGACGCAGCCGTTCTTCATCGCCAACATGGGCGACCGGAAAGCTGAGGCGGCGGCGCTGCTGTTCATCGGCGGTGGCGGCTATATCGGGCTGCGCATGGAAGACGGCCAGCCGAAATTCGGCGCGCAGAATTTTCTGCCGCGCTCGCGCGCTGAGTTCATCCGCAACGGCATCCTGCCGGTGATCATGGACAACCCGAGCGACCAGCAGGGGCACGAGGGGATGAACGACTCGTTCCGCGCGGGCAGCCAGCACGCGACCGACATTCGCGCCGTGGTGGCGGAAGTGAAGCGGCGCTACCCGGGGTTGCCGGTGTTCCTGGTCGGCACCAGCCGCAGCACGATCTCCGTGGCGTATCTCGGCCGCGCGTTCGGCGACGAGGTGGCGGGCGTCGTGCTCAGTTCCTCGCTGTTCTTCGCCGGGCGCCGCTCGGCGCTGGCGGGCTTCGATTTCAGCGCGATCAAGGTGCCGCTGCTCTTCGTCCACCACCGCGAGGACGTCTGCGAGTCGACGCCGTACACCGACGCCGCGCGCCTGGGCGAGAAGTTTCCGCTGATCAGCGTCAAGGGCGGCAAGCCGCCGCAGAGCGGGCCCTGCGAGCCGTTCGCGCCGCACGGCTTTTTCGGCAAGGAGCCGGAGACCGTGGATGCCATTGCCGCGTGGATGCAGAACAAACCCTACCGCAAGGAAATCGACTAGGACCATGGCCTACGCCGCAACTATTTTTATTTCCTCGTTCCTGCTGTTCCTGGTGCAGCCGCTGATCGCGCGGCAGATCCTGCCCTGGTTCGGCGGCACCGCGGCGGTGTGGACCACCTGCATGCTGTTTTTCCAGGCGCTGCTGCTCGCGGGCTACGCCTATGCGCACGCGACCAATGCCATGCTCAAGCCGCGCGCGCAGGCGATCCTGCATTCGGTGCTGCTGGCGCTCGCGCTCGCCACGCTGCCGATCGCGCCCTCCGAAGGCTGGAAGCCGCTCGGCACGGAGGAGCCGATCTCGTACATCCTGCTGGTGCTGGCTGCCACCGTGGGGCTGCCCTACCTGCTGCTGGCCTCCACCAGCCCGCTGCTGCAGGCGTGGTTCGCGCGCGCCCGGCCTGGCGCCGACCCCTATCGCCTGTTCGCCATCTCCAACCTCGCGTCGTTGCTGGCGCTGATCGGCTATCCGCTGGTGGTGGAGCCGTTCTTCGGCAACCGCGAGCAGGTGGTCTGGTGGTCGACTCTGTTTGCGGCTTTCGCGGTGTTTTGCGCTGGATTGGCATGGTCCGTGTCTTCAGTTTCCCTGGAAAAAAATTTCCTGGAAAATGAAAACACCCCATCACCTGGCCGCGGCGACTACCTGCTCTGGCTTGCGCTCTCGGCCACCGGATCGGTGCTGCTGCTCGCGGTGACCAACCACGTGACGCAGAACGTGGCGTCGATCCCGCTGCTGTGGATCGTGCCGCTGACGTTGTACCTGCTCACCTTCATCATCGCCTTTGAAGGGGGCCGCCTGGGCCGCCTGTACCGCGTGGAAATCTTCTGGGGCGTGCTGCTGGTCTGGCTCGCCGGCATGAGCTGGCTGCTGGTGGATTCGCGCTTCCAGTTCGACCTGTGGATCCAGATCGCGATGTTCCTGTCGGGACTGTTCGTCGGCTGCATGTTCTGCCACGGCGAGCTCTACCGCTCGCGGCCGGCCGCGCGCCACCTCACTGCGTTCTACCTGACGATTTCCGCCGGCGGCGTCGTCGGCGGGCTGCTGGTGGCGGTGGTCGCGCCCCTGATCTTCAATGCCTTCTACGAGCTCGGCATCGCGCTGCTGGCGCTGGCGGTGCTTGCGGCCGTGCGTTTCGCGCCGGTGAACGTGGTCGCTCGCTGGGCGAGCCTGGCGATGCTGCTGGCGGTGGCTGCCTGCGTGGTGTACGACGGCACCCACTTCCTGAAGAGCGCGACGCTGTCGGAGCGCAACTTCTACGGCGTGATCCGCGTGAAGGAGTACGGCACGCCTGGCGGCGACTTCCACCTGCGCCGGCTGGTGCACGGCGTGATCATGCATGGCGAGCAGTACTTGAACGGCGAACGGCGGTTGGAGCCGACCACCTACTACATGCGGACCTCCGGCATCGGCCTGGCGATCGAGGCGGCGCAGGCGCGCGGCCCGGTGAAGATCGGCGTGATCGGGTTGGGCACGGGCACCATCGCCGCCTATGGCCGTAAGGGCGACGAGATACGCTTCTACGATATCAACCCCCGCGTGGTGAGCGTGGCGCGCGAGCAGTTCTATTACCTCTCGGACAGCAAGGCGGCCGTCTCCGTCGCGCTTGGCGACGCGCGCCTTACCCTGGAGCGCGAGCCGGCGCAGGGTTTCGACATCCTGGCGGTGGATGCGTTTTCGAGCGACTCGATTCCGGTGCACCTGATTACCAGGGAGGCGCTCGCCGTCTACCTGCGCCACATGAAGCCGGACGGCGTCATCGCCTTCCACGTCTCCAACCGCTTCCTCGACCTGCCGCCGGTGGTCGGCCGCCTGGCGAAAGAGCAGGGCCTGACGGCGACGCTGGTCTCGGATGAGGGCAAGGAGGGCGATGACGACCACACCAAGACGGACTGGGTGCTGCTCGCGCGCGATCCGAAGGTGCTGGAGGCGGAGCAAATCAAGGCCGCCGCACCGCAGCCGCCCGAAGAGAAGGCGAACTGGCGGACCTGGACCGACGACTACTCAAATCTGGTGCAAATACTCAAGTAGCGGCTAGACCACCGCGCCGTCGTTCTCGTCGCCCGCGCCCTTTTTCTTCGTCGCGCGGACGAACTGGCTGCGGTCAACGCCCAGCCACATCACCAGCGGGCTCGCCACCAGCACCGAGGAATAGATACCGAAGCAGATGCCGATGGTGAGTGCGAGCGCGAAGTAGTGCAGCGCCGGCCCGCCGAACAGCAGCATGGTGGTGACCATCGCCTGCGTGCAGCCGTGGGTAATGATGGTGCGCGAGATCACCGCGGTGATCGAGGTGTCGATCACCTCGGGCACCGGCGCCTTGCGCATCTTGCGGAAATTCTCGCGTACCCGGTCGAACACCACCACCGACTCGTTGACCGAATAGCCGAGCACCGCCAGCACCGCGGCCAGCACCGGCAGCGAGAATTCCCACTGGAAGAGGGCGAAGCAGCCCAGGATGATCACCACGTCGTGCAGGTTGGCGATGATCGCCGACAGGCCGAAGCGCCATTCGAAGCGGATCCACAGGTAGAGCACGATGCCGATGGCGGTGACCAGCAGAGCGAGCAGTCCGTGCTCGGCCAGCTCCTCGCCGACCTGCGGGCCGACGTATTCGACGCGCCGCACCTCGGCGCTCGCGTCTTCCGCGCGCAGCAGCGTGGTCACCTTCTGCGACAACTGGGCGTTCGACTGGCCCTTTTCCACCGGCAGGCGGATCAGCACGTCGCGCGAGGAGCCGAAATTCTGCACTTCGCCCTTCAGGCCCGCCTTGTCCAGCGTGGTGCGGATCTTTTCGACGTCGGCGGCCTGCTGGTAGTTCACTTCCACCAGCGTGCCGCCGGTGAATTCGATCGAGAAATGCAGGCCCTTGTGGGCGAGGAAGAACACCGCGGCGAAGAACGTCAGCAGCGAGATGATGTTGAAGACGAGCGCATGCCGCATGAACGGAATGACGCGGCGGATCTTGAAAAATTCCATGCTTTAGCTCATTTCCACGCCGTGTTGCCGATCGCCAGCTTCGCGACCCGGCGCCGGTGCCCGTAGGCGAGGTTGACGATGGCGCGCGACACCACCACCGAGGAGACGATCGAGGTTAGGATGCCCAGGCAGTGCACCACCGCGAAGCCGCGCACCGGGCCTGAGCCGAAGATCAGCAGCGCGAGGCCCGCGATCAGCGTGGTGACGTTGGAGTCGAGAATCGTGCCCCAGGCGCGCTCATAGCCGGCAGAGATCGCCGCCTGCGGCGACTGGCCGGCGCGGATCTCCTCGCGGATGCGCTCGTTGATCAGCACGTTGGCGTCGATCGCCATGCCGAGCGTCAGCGCGATGGCGGCGATGCCGGGCAGGGTGAGGGTGGCCTGAAGCAGCGACAGCAGCGCCACCAGGAACAGCAGGTTCACGCCCAGCGCGACCGAAGAGAACATGCCGAACAGCGTGTAGTACGCGCTCATGAACAGCACGATGACGATGAAACCCCATTTGGTGGCGTTGAAGCCTTTCTCGATGTTCTCCTTGCCGAGCGAGGGGCCGACGGTGCGTTCCTCGATGATTTCCATCGGCGCCGCAAGCGAGCCGGCGCGAATCAGCAGCGACAGGTCATTGGTCTCGTTGGGCGTGAACGAGCCGGTGATCTGGAAGCGGGCGCCGAATTCGCCCTGGATGGTCGCCACCGAGATCGCCTCGCCCTTGCCCTTTTCGATCAGGATGATCGCCATCAGCTTGTGCAGGTTCTCACGCGTTGCCTGGCGCATGATGCGGCCGCCGGCTTCGTTCAGCTCGACCGACACCGCCGGCCGCTGGTCCTGGTCGAAGGTGCCCTGCGCACCGACGAACTGGTCGCCGGTGACCAGCAACTGCTTTTTCACCGGCACGTTGCTGACGCTGCCGTCGCGCTTGCGCTCCGGGAAGATGTCGACGTTGAAGCTGCTGCCGGAGCGCATCGCTTCCTCGTCGACCAGGCGGACTTCGAGGGTCGCCGTGCGGCCGAGGATTTCTTTCGCCTTGGCGGTGTCCTGTACGCCGGGCAACTGCACCACGATGCGGTCGGCGCCCTGCTGCTGGATCACCGGTTCGGCGACGCCGAGCTGGTTGACGCGCCGGTTGAGGGTGGTGATGTTCTGCTTGATCGCGAGTTCCTGCTCGCTCTTCAGCGCCGCGGGCTTGAGCGTCGCCACTAGCAGCTGGTCCTGGCCGTCGTCGCGGCGCGCGAGGTCGAGCGACGGGATCTGCGCGGCGACCGCCTGCGAGGCCTTGTCGCGCGTGGCGGCGTCGCGAAAGCGGATGCGCAGCGTGCTGCCTTCGCGGGCGATGCCCGCGTGGCGCAGGTCCTTGTCGCGCAGCAGCGAGCGGATCTCGCCGCCGTAGGCTTCCAGCCGCTTCACCAGCGCCGCCTGCATGTCCACCTGCAGCAGGAAGTGCACCCCGCCGCGCAGGTCGAGGCCGAGATACATCGGCAGCGCGTGCACCGCGGTCAGCCAGCCGGGCGAGGCCGAGAGCAGGTTCAGCGCCACCACGTAGGACGGGTTGTCGTGGTCCGGGTTGAGGTTTTTCTCGATCAGGTCGCGCGCCTTCAGCTGCGCGTCGGTGTCGGCGAAGCGCGCGCGCAGGCCATTGGCGTCGAGCACGATGCCAGTGGCCTGCAGGCCGCCCGCCTTGAGCGCGGTTTCGACCCGCCCGAGCAGCGCCGCGTCCGCCTTGACGGTGGCCTTGGCGCTCGAGACCTGCACGGCCGGCGACTCGCCGAAGAAATTCGGCAGCGTGTAGAGGAGGGCGGCCGCGATCGCGAACGCGATCAGCGCATAGCGCCAGGCCGGATAGCGGTTCAACGGCTTACTTGATGGATTTGATGGTGCCCTTCGGCAGCAGCACCTGCACCGCCGGCCGCTGGACCATGATCTTCGTCTCGGGAGAGATCTCGAGCGTGGCGTACTGGTCGCTCAGCTCGACGATCTTTCCCACCAGGCCGCCGAGCGCGACCACTTCGTCGCCCTTCTGCAGCGCTTCGATCATCGCCTTCTGCTCCTTGGCGCGCTTCATCTGCGGGCGGATCATCAGGAAATACAGCAGCACGAACATCAGGATGATGGGCAGGAAGCCCATCAGGCCCGCGTCGCCGCCGATCGCGGTGGCTTGTGCGTAAGCAGAGGAAATCAACACGGAAAACTCCTCGGAAATGGCCGGGAAAATGCGCCGGAAAAGCTTGAAATTATAGCAGCTTGCGTTGCTCGATCAGCCTCGTGGCGACGTCCGCCAGCCGGCCCGCCTCGATGGCTTCGCGCAGCTCCTGCATCAGGTGAAGGTAGTAATGCAGGTTGTGGATGGTGTTCAGGCGCGCGCCGAGGATTTCGTTGGCGCGCTGCAGGTGGTACAGGTAGGCGCGGCTGAAGTTGCGGCAGGCGTAGCAGGCGCAGGCCTCGTCGAGCGGGCGCGGGTCGTCGCGCCACTGCGCGTTGCGGATCTTGACGTCGCCCGAGCGCGTGTACAGCCAGCCGTTGCGCGCGTTGCGCGTCGGCAGCACGCAGTCGAACATGTCCACGCCTGCGAGCACCGCCTCGATCAGGTCTTCCGGCGTGCCCATGCCCATCAGGTAGCGGGGCTTGTCCGCCGGCAGTTGCGGCGCGGTGTGGGAGAGGATCCTCGAGCGCTCTTCTTTGGTCTCGCCGACCGCCAGGCCGCCGATGGCGTAACCGTCGAATTGAATGTATTGCAGCTCTTTCAGGGAAACATCCCTCAAGCCTTCGAAAACGCTGCCCTGGACGATGCCGAACAGGGCGTTCGCATTGCCTTCGTGCGCCCGCTTCGAGCGCGCCGCCCAGCGCATGCTGAGTTCCATGGACTGGCGCGCCCGCGCCTCGGTGGCCGGGTAGGGCGTGCACTCGTCGAACACCATCACCACGTCGGAATTCAGCGCGCGCTGGATGCGCATGGATTCTTCCGGCGTCAGCAGCAGCTTGTCGCCGTTGATCGGCGAGGCGAAGCGCGCGCCTTCTTCGCTTATTTTTGTTTCAAGGCTGAAAACCTGAAAGCCGCCGGAGTCCGTCAGGATCGGTCGCTTCCAACCCATGAAGCCGTGCAGGCCGCCGTGCTTCTCGATGATCTCCGTACCCGGCCGCAGCCAGAGGTGGAACGTGTTGCCCAACACGAGTTGCGCGCCGAGGCCGACCAGTTCCTCGGGCGACATCGCCTTCACCGTACCGTAGGTGCCCACCGGCATGAACACCGGCGTCTCGACCGCGCCGTGCGCAAGTTCGAGGCGGCCTCGGCGCGCTGCGCCGTCGCGATGCGTAACGGTGAATTTCAAGGCGCCCTTTCGATCAGCATCGCATCGCCATAGGAGAGGAACCGGTAGCGCTGCTCGATGGCATGCGCGTAGGCCCGGCGGATATTCTCCAGGCCGGCGAACGCGGCGACCAGCATCAGCAGCGTCGACCTGGGCAGGTGGAAATTCGTCAGCAGGCGGTCGACGACGCGAAACCGGTAGCCCGGATAGACGAAAAGGTTGGTTTCCCCGTCCGGTTCGCCGGTCGCGGCGGCGGTTTCCAGGGCCCGCAGCGACGTCGTTCCCACGGCGAGAACCCGCTTGCCGCGAATCGCGGCCGCGGTCTGCCGCGGAACCGCGTAGCGCTCGAAGTGCATCTTGTGCTCTTCGATGATGTCGCCGCGCACCGGCTGGAAAGTGCCCGCGCCCACATGCAGCGTAACTTTCGAGATGCTGGCGCCTGTTTCCCGCACTTTCTTCAACATCGCGTCGTCGAAGTGCAGGCCCGCGGTGGGCGCCGCAACCGCGCCGGGCTTCTCTGCATAGACGGTCTGGTAGCGTTCTGCGTCGTCCGCGCCGGGAGCATGCGTGATGTAGGGCGGCAACGGCAGGCTGCCGCAGCGCTCGAGCACCGCCGCAACCGGTTCGGCAAAGCGCAAGCGGAAAAGATCGTCCTCGCGGCCCAGCACCTCTGCCGCGACGCCGTCGCCGAGCTTGAGGCGCGCGCCGGCTTTCGGCGCATGCGAACTGCGCATCAGGGCGACTGCCTCGTGCGACGCGACGATTCGCTCGATGAAGAGCTCGATCCGTCCGCCGCTCTCCTTGGTGCCGTGAAGGCGCGCCTTGATGACCCGAGTGTCGTTCAGCACCAGCGCATCACGCGCATCGAGCAGCCGGGGCAGCTCGGCAAAAACGAGGTCCTGCAGCGCGCCCGTCCTGCCGTCCAGGTGCAGCAGGCGGCTGGCGCCGCGCGCCTTGGCAGGATGCTGCGCCACGAGTTGCGGCGGCAATTCATAGTCAAATTCAGCGAGCTTCATCGCGCCGCATTATAGAATCTCACCCCGCGCCGGAATGGCGGAATTGGTAGACGCAGCGGACTCAAAATCCGCCGCCGTTAAAAGCGTGTGGGTTCGAGTCCCACTTCCGGCACCAGGCAGTCATTCTTTGTCAGGAATCACCAGCTTGCGTCTGGACAGGACCCCCTGTCGGGCGTAGTCTTCCCTCGCAAATTCCCGAGAGCGGAGAGACGATGGCGAAGGCGCAGGTCCACCTGCTACCGGCGGCGCGAAATACGGTCATGGTGGTGGACGACCAGTCCACCAGCCGCGCCATCCTGGAACAGGTGGTGCGCAGCCTCGACGATCGCGTGATGGTCGAAGGTTTCGCCCGGCCCGTGGACGCGGTGGTCTGGGCCACGCGTCACGTCGCCGACCTGGTGCTGGTGGACTTCATGATGCCGGACATGGACGGCATCGAACTGGTCGGGCGCCTGCGCTCGCTGCCCGGCTACGAGCACGTGCCAATCGTCATGATTACCGGACAAGATGATAAAAAGGTCCGGTATGCCGCTCTGGATGCCGGCATCACTGATTTCCTCACCAAGCCGGTCGATTCGCGCGAGTGCCTGGCGCGC
>JANXUV010000218.1 GCA_025356085.1 Betaproteobacteria bacterium | reverse complement strand
GCCGGCCCACCATCAACAATTCATCCCAGACCCAGGTCACGAGGTCGCGGCTCACCATTATTTCGAAACCTCGCTCCCCGGTATAGCCGGTGCGGCTGATGATGACGGGAATTTCCGCATGTTCCGTGTGGATGATGGTTTGCACGAGCGAGTAGTACGCGAGCTTCGACAGGTCCGCTTTCGTGATCCGTTGCAGCGCCTCCAGCGATCTGGGGCCCTGGAGGGCGAGGAGTGCGGTGTCGGTCGAGATGTTGTTCACCTTCACATCCATGCCATGGGCGTGCTTCAACACCCAGTGATAGTCCTCCTCGATCTTGGTGACATTGACGACCCAGCGGTAATGGTCCTCCCCCAGCCGAAAACAGACAAGGTCGTCGATAACCATGCCGTCGTCCGCGCACATGGCCGAATAGAGGGCCTCGTTCACCGCGAGCTTGGCCGCATCGTTGGTGATGATCTTCTGCACCAGCGCCAGGGCGTCGCGGCCTTTGAAATCCAGCTCTCCCATGTGCGACACATCGCACAAGCTCACCGCCTCGCGCGTGGCTTTGTGCTCCGCCACGTGGCCACCGTAGTGCATGGCGCGCGCCGTGCCCTTGAGATTAATGACGGCGGCGGCTTCGCGCGCGTGACGGTCGAACAAAGGCGTGTGTTTCATGAGTTCGGGTCTCTTGTCTGGAAGCGTTAGGTCACTGCAATCTCGGCGGAGCCTGCTACCGGCACAGCCAACCGGCGCTCGGCGCAAGCGATCGTGTTCACGAGGAGCATGGTCACCGTCATCGGACCCACCCCGCCGGGCACGGGCGTGATGTGCGAGGCCTTCTCGCGCACACCCTCGAAGTCGACGTCGCCCACCAGAAGGCCGTTGGGGAGCCGATTGATGCCCACGTCGATCACGACGGCACCGGTGCGCACCATCTGCGGAAGGATCAGGTTCGGCTTTCCGGCGGCGACGACGAGGATGTCCGCAAGGATAGTGAATTGCGCGAGGTCGCGCGTCTTCGCGTGGCAGATGCAGACGGTCGCTTCGCGCTGCATGAGCATGAGCGCCATCGGCTTGCCGACGATGTTGCTTGCACCCACCACCACGACATTCTTACCTTCGATCGGGATATTCTCGTATTCGAGCAATTTCACGACGCCGTAGGGCGTACAGGGCGGGAAGACCGTATCGCCTATGACGAGCCCGCCGACGTTGTAGAGGTGGAACCCGTCGACGTCCTTGTCCGGCGAAATGGTGCTCAGCACGCTTGCGATGGAGAAGTGCGGGGGCAGTGGCAGCTGAACGAGGATGCCGTGGATGTCCGGGCGGCGGTTGAGCTCCGCGATGAGCCGGATCACCGCGGCTGGAGCGGCATCCACGGGGAACTCATATTGGAAAGAGCGAATGCCGATGTCCGCGCACGCGCGAATCTTGTTTCGTACGTAAACCAGAGACGCGGGATTCGTCCCGACCAGTATCACCGCCAACCCGGGGGTCACGCCGTGGGTCGCAAGCTTCGTGACACGCTTCTTGCACTCCTCTCGGATGCCCGCGGAAACTCTTACCCCATCGATGATCTTCGCGGCCATCCGCGCGTCACAGTCCCATCTGGGCGATGAGCGCCTTGGTCAGCGGGTCCTGGGGGTCTCCGAGCCGGTCGGTGACGTCGAAGTGGTTATCACCCGGCGTCGCAACGTACTCGGCCTTTATGCCGGATTGGCGCAGGCGCGCCGCGTATTCGAGCGATTGCCAATGGAAGAGGTCGGGTTCGATTCCGCCCACGGCGACGATGGAAGGCCCTCTGGCCACCGGCGGCAGGTACATGGGGCTCATCGCCTTCACTTCCCCGGGCGTAAGGCGGATGTCGGCCTGCAATTGGGAGTGGCGATGGGGCTCGATGTCGAAGAGCCCGCTCAGCGGCGCCGTGCCCTTGATGAGGTCGTTGGGTAGTCCCGCTTCCATGCGCCAGTCGGTGGCAATCAGCATTCCCGTAAGGTGGCCGCCCGCCGAATGGCCGGAGACGTAGATCCTGTCGGGGTCGCCGTTGTACTTCGCGATGTTTCTGTACGTCCAGACGATGGAGCGACGCACCTGCGCGGTGATGTCGGTTATGCAAACCTTGGGGCACAGGTCGTAGTTGATCACCACGACGGTCGCGCCAGCGGCGACCATCGGCTCGGCCACGTGGCTGTAAACGTGCTTGTCGAGCGAGCGCCAGTAACCGCCATGGATGAAGACGTGAACGGGGGCGCCCGGCTTGGCCGCGGGAAAGATGTCTAGCTTCTGGCCTTCCGTGTCCCCATAAGGCACGTCGATGTGGCCCTTCATCCTCTTTCGCGCCGCGGCGCTACGCGCTGTGGATTTCTCGATGTACTCCTCCGCGTTCTTCACCGTGAGGCGCGGCAGGTATTGAATGTTGATTTCGTGGATCTGCTGCTCGGTCAAATGCGCGTCCATGGTCTTTCCTTGGCTATCGTTTGTGAATCGATCTTGCGCCCGGCCTATCATGCTCTCACCCGTGCACTTTTCGGATCGTAGAAGGCGGTTAGCTGCAACACCGCGGGGGTGCGCGCACCGGCAATCTCGACTTCGGCCCGTACCGCGGCAAGGGACGCGGCCGTGACCCCTTCGGCGATGCGCACGTAACCCATGCCGAGGCTCGCATCGACGCGATAGCCGTAGGCACCTGAGGTGATCGACCCCGCGATTTTTCCGTCCAGCCAGATGGGCTCCTCGTGGTAGAGGAGCTTTGTGTCGTCGTCGAGCCGTACCTGAACGAGTTGCTTTGCGAGCGGCGACTTTTCACGCTGCCGCACCATCGCCTCCTGGCCGATGAAACCGCCGTTCTTGTCCCATGCGACCGCGAAGCCCAGCCCGGCCTCGAGAACCGTGTCCGCGTCCGCGATATCGTGGCCCCAGTGGCGGTAGCCCTTCTCGGTGCGGCACGAACTGGTGGCCTGGGCCCCCGCGAACGCGAGGCCGTACTTCTCGCCCGCCGCCACGAGGCGGTCAAACACGTCCACCGAGAACTCGGTTGGAATGTAGAGCTCCCAGCCGAGCTCACCCACATAGGTAATTCGGCTTGCGCGCAGGCGGGCGAATCCGATTTCGACCTCGCGGCTGGTGCCGAACGGGAATTCGCCGTTGCCCAGGTCCTCGCCGGTGAGCTCTTTCAGGAGCTCGCGGCTTCTCGGACCCATGACGCCCAGCGTCGCCAGCCCCGAAGTTACGTCCACCGCCGTGCAGCGCGCATCCTCGGGGATGTGCCTCCTCAACCACGCGAACTCGCGCGACTGGGACGCCGCCGCCGTGACGACGAGGTATTCGTTTTGGGCGAGGCGCGTGATCGTGAGATCTGCCTCGATGCCGCCCTTTTCATTCAGCCATTGCGTGTAAACGATGCGGCCCACGGCAACGTCGACCTGATTCGCGGAGATGCGGTTCAGCACCGCCGTCGCGTCGCGGCCGGTCACGAGAATCTTCGTATAGAACGAAAGATCGAAGAGGGCCACGTTGTTCTGCACCGCGCGGCATTCGGCGGCCGCGTGCGCAAACCAGTTCTGGCGGCCGTACGAATACTCGTACTCGGGTTTTACGCCGGGGGGCGCGAACCAATGAGGCCGCTCCCAGCCCGTCAACTCACCCATGCAAGCACCGGCTGCGACGAGCCGGTCGTAGAAGGGCGAGCGACGCGCGCCCCGTCCCGTCGCGTATTGACGGTAGGGCCAGTGCATCGCGTGCATCAGGCCCAGGCTCTCGGTGGTGCGCTCGTAAAGATATCGGCGCGTCGCCTGGAAGGGATGCGTGCGGCGCACATCAACGTCCGCAAGATCCATCGGTGGGCGGCGGTCGCGGATCCAGTCGGCCATCACCTTGCCGACGCCGCCGGACGACTGGATCCCCATGGAGTTGAGCCCGCACGCCACGAAGAGGTCGTCGAGTTCGGAGGTCTCGCCGAGAAGATACTTGCCGTCGTGAGTGAAGCTTTCGGGCCCGTTGAAAAACGTCTTGATACCGGTCTCGGCGAGCGTCGGGAAGCGTCGCGTAGCCATTTCCAGGATCGGCTCGAAATGGTCAAAGTCGAATTGCAGGCTATCGAACGAGAAGGATTCGGAAATGCCATCCATGCCCCACGGCTTGGCGACGGGCTCGAAGGCGCCGAGCAGGATCTTGCCCGCGTCTTCCTTGTAATAGGCGCACTCGTCCTGCACCCGCAACACGGGCAGGTCCTTCGGCAACCCGGGAATTGGCTCGGTGAGAATGTAGACGTGCTCGGCCGCGTGCAGCGGTAGCGAAACGCCGACCGCCTTGGCGAGCGAATGGCTCCACATACCGCCCGCAAGTACTACCGTGCCAGCGCGCACTTCTCCCTGAGAGGTCTCGACGCCCACGGCGCGACCGTTGTCCACGAGGATCCGCAACACCTTAACGCCCTCGACGATGCGTGCGCCCCGCTGGCGCGCCCCCTTCGCGTAGGCCTGAGTAACGTCGACGGGATTGGCTTGGCCGTCCTTCGGTAGGAACACCCCGCCTACAAGGTCGTTCACGTTGATGAGGGGATAGAGGCTCTTGATCTCCGAGGGCGTGACGACATTCACCTCGAGGCCGAAATTGCGCCCCATCGAGGCGCCGCGGGCGAGCTCCTCCATCCGGTCGGTGTTGGTCGCCACGGTTACAGTTCCGTTTTGCTTGAAACCGGTTGCCTGCCCAGTTTCACGTTCGAGCTCGGCGAGGAGGTCCGTCGTGTATTTGTTCAGCTCGGTGAGGCTGCGATTAGCGCGCAGCTGCGCCATCAACCCCGCGGCATGCCACGTCGTGCCGCAGGTGAGCTGCATGCGCTCGAGCAGGAGCACATCGGTGATGCCGATCTTGGCCAGGTGATATGCGATCGAACACCCGGTGACGCCACCACCGATGATCACGACATCGGCGCGGTTGGGAAGATTGATGCTCATCGAAGTCGGTCCGGAGGGTTGCGAACAGCCCAGTCTAGGCCCCGCGCGCCAGTCAATAAACCGCTTAGAATGGAACTTAATGTTGCGCCCTACGTAAGGGTGAAATGGACCTGCTGCACAGCGTCAAGACGTTCCTCCAAGTCGTCGAATCTGGGAGCTTCGCGCAGGCCGCGCGGCGCCTCGACATGTCCACCGCGGCAGTGTCGCGCCAAGTTGCGTTCCTCGAACAGACGGTAGGTGCGCGGCTGCTGAATCGCACGACTCGCAACCTGGGCCTCACGGAGATGGGGCAGAACTGCTTCGAGCGCTATTCGCGCATCGTGGGAGAACTCGACGAGGTGCAGCAGATCGCGCAGGCGGGTGCCGTTACGCCCCAGGGGACGCTGCGCGTGGCCTCCGTGATGTTGTTCTGGATATGGCGCATCGCGCCGATCCTGCCAGAATTCCTCGTCCGCTACCCAAAGCTGCGCGTCCAGGCGAGTCTCACCGAGCGCATGATCGACCTCGTCGAAGAGGGCTTCGACCTCGCGTTGCAGTTCGACGCCCCGCGCATCAAGAGCCTGCAGGGGCGCCGTATCGCTCCCATCCATCGCGCCATCTACGCGTCCGAGGCCTATTTGCGCAAGCACGGCGAGCCCACGCGGCCCGCCGAGCTCAGGGATCACAATTGCCTGCTTTACGCGCTCCATACCGAAGAAATCGCGTGGGAGTTCCGCAGGAAAGGCGAGACGGTCCGCGTGAAGGTCGAGGGAAGCCTTCGCTCCAACGACGCGTTGACCCTGCGCCATGCGGCGCTTCAGGGATTGGGTATCGCGCGCGGCCCGGTGTTCCTGGTGCACGACGATCTCCGCTCGGGACGGTTGGTGCGGCTGCTTCCCGGCTACGACGTGACCGGACTCGAACTGTGGGCAATCGAGGCGGGCCGCCAGCAACTGCCCGCCAAGGTGCGCGTATTCATCGATTTCCTCGACGAGAAATTCGGGCGCGACGCCGCCCTCACCCTGCCATTACCGCCGCGTCCGGCCTCTCCCCGGGAAGGAAAGAAGTGAAGCGCTACTGAACTTCGAGCTTCACGTTAGCCTTGCGGGCGACGGCGCTCCAACGCGACTGCTCGCTGCGCAGAAAGCGTCCGTATTCCTCGGAGGATGTTACAAACGGCTCCGCTGCCTGCGCCCGCAGGGCGACCTGCACTTCAGGCATCAGCATGACCGCGGAGATCTCGGAGTGCAGCCTGCGGATCGCATGGGGCGGCGTCTTCGCGGGCGCGATGAATCCCACGTGGTTGATGATCTCGAGGTTGTAGCCCTGTTCCTTGAGCGTTGGCACCGAGTCCATGAGCGCGAGCCTATTTTCGTTGGGAACGGCGAGCGCCTTAAGCCGGCCGCTCTTGCGCCATGGTTCCGCGATCCCGGCGGGCATCAACACGAAGTCCACCTGCCCCGCCACCAGGGCGTTGTATGCGGCAGGGCCGCCCGTGTAAGGAACATGCAGCATCTGCAATCCTTCGGCCTGGGCGAGCATCTCCATGCCGAGATGGCCCACACTGCCGATGCCCCAGGAACCATAGGTAAAGACGTTCGGCTTCGCTTTCACCATCACCATGACTTCGTTCGTCGTGTCGGCATTGAGGCCGTTACGGCCCGTCAGCGTGTAGAAATACTTGACGACCGGCATGATCGGCACGAAGTCGGCGTCGACGTCATACGGCAACTTCGCGTAGATCCCCGGATTGATCGAGACCACTTCCGAGGTCACGAGAAAGATGTTGTAGCCGTCGGCGGGAGCGTTCTTCGCGGCGGTCGCGCCGACAATTCCATTGGCGCCCGTACGATTGTCGATGATGAGGGGCTGGCCGATTCGGTCAGCGAGTTTTGAGGTGATGATGCGTCCCACCACGTCGGCGATTCCTCCGGCGGGCCACGGTACAACCACTTTGATCGGGCGATTGGGATAGGTCTGGGCGAAGACAACGCTTGTCGCCATTGCGAGAGCCAGCAACGCAAGACAGCCGATACGGATCGCGGAATTCATGCACTCTCCTGAGCTTGGACTCTGTCGAAAAACAGTCTACGCATCTTCGACGCACCAAGTGATGCCGCGGAGCGCAACTGATTGTTGCGCAGCAAACAACCCGCGCTCGGAGCACGGTCGGTTCTCAGTGCTGCGCGGTATGGACAAAGTGCCGCGCCGTGGCAGAGAACTGGCTACTCGATTTTAGGAAGCACTACACTAGAACGTTCGGCTCTCTAGAGTGACGGCATCAAACATGCTTCAACGCTTCTTTACGACATTCGCGCGATGTCCCTTACCGATAAACACCCCCTAGAAATGCAAGAGAGCATGCGCTGAGGCAGCATCCGGGAACAATCTTGATAGCCGGCTTGCCACCAAAACTATTGGATGGGTCTGTATTCATATTTCCCCGGTATGTGCACTTCGAACAGATGGGCCTGGATGCCATTCGACAGCGATTCTGCGAGTGTCCGATTCTGTGATGTGAGGCCTTGGTCACCTTTCAGTCCCATCCCCGTGTAGTGAAGAATTCCGCCTTCCCAGCGATCGTGGTAAATCCCGCGCGTGTGGTCTGACACAACTACCAAGGAATTTGTCTTTAGCGACGATTCAATACGGCTGGGAGATCGACCACATCTACCCGGCTTCCAAAGGCGGCTCCGATAATCTCAACAACCTACAGCCGCTGCAGTGGGAGAACAACCGCAACAAGGGCGATTCGACTTCGGGTAATTACTGCAAGGTCGCAGCCTGAGGTCCCCATGAACGGTTACGACGATGAAACCCGGCGTGCTGTGTTCGCGAGATCGAACGGCCTCTGCCACCTGTGCTGGAAGCCGTTCGCTTTCTCGAACTACGGAGCCCATGGGGCGCGTGGCGCCTGGGAAATCGATCATTCCCGGCCAAGGTCTCAAGGCGGCACCGATCACCTTAACAACCTCTATGCTGCCCACACCGCCTGCAATCGCGCCAAGCAGGCGCGGTCGAGCGCGAGCGTCAGGAGAGCGAACGGCCAAGCCCGCCCGCCGATGTCCGCGGCGGCAATGAAGGAACTCAAATCTGGCGATGCGTGGACTGGGGCCCTCTCCGGTGGGTTGATCGGCGCGCGCTTCGCGGGCTTTCCAGGATTGCTGATCGGTGCTGCAATTGGGCCAATCGGCGCCTACGCCGTAAACAGAGGACCTGGCTAGCGGTATGAGTCGTAAATCCGTCCCAAAGTCGGACTTCGACAAGCGCCCCTGGAGATTTCTGGCACGGAAAGTCGGCAAATGCGGAGATGAGCCCCACTTTCATAGGGAAAACTGCAAATTTCAGCGAGCATCTGTTTGAAAATTCGACTCATTCTCCGAGGTCCGGAGAACGAGCGATTTCGCTGTAGACTGGTTGGCGGAGAGTGAGGGATTCGAACCCCCGAGCCCTTGCGGGCTAACGGTTTTCAAGACCGCCGCATTCGACCGCTCTGCCAACTCTCCTTGAAATAATCCCTTAACGTCCCCATTTTAACCTGTTGCCGGACAAGGGCTTTCAGGGAACTTAGGGCGGGTATGACAGTCTGATGTAAGCTTCCATTCAGGAGGAATCAAATGCAACCAGAACTGCAACCAGTGAATACCGGATACGGCTCGATCGCCGCCGCGCCGGAGTCGCAGAAAGTCCTGCGCAACACCTACATGCTATTGGCGCTCACCATGGTGCCGACCGTCATCGGCGCATACTTGGGCATCCAGTTCGCGCCGGTCATGATGGCCAGCCCGTTCATGACGATGATCGTGATGCTGGCGTCGGTGATCGGCCTGCAGTTCGCCATCATCCGGTACCGCGACAGCGTCATCGGAATCGGACTGCTGCTGCTGATGACCTTCCTGCTGGGCGCGTTCCTCGGCCCCATGCTCAACGTGGCGCTGCAGATGCGCAACGGCATGCAGTTGGTCGGTTACGCAGCCGCGGGCACTGGGATCATCTTCTTCGGCATGGGCACGCTGGCCGCGACGATCAAGCGCGACCTCGCGCCGATGGGAAAATTCCTCTTCGTCGGCATGCTCGCACTGTTGGTGGCGATGATCGCCAACATGTTCCTGCAGATCCCGGCGCTCGCGCTGACGATCTCATCGCTGGTGATCGTGGTGTTCTCGCTGTACCTGCTGTACGACCTGAACCGCATCATCCGCGGCGGCGAGACCAACTACGTGATGGCGACGACGGGCGTCTACCTCAGCCTGCTCAACATCTTCTCGAGCCTGCTGCACCTGCTGATGGCGCTGGGTGGCGAAAAAGACTAGGCCGCGCCTGCCAACCCCCAAAAGGCGCCTTCGGGCGCCTTTTTTTCTAGAGAGCCGAAGCGCGCAGCCCCTGGTAAAGGCACAGTACGCCGGCGGCAATCATGACCAAGTAGGTAAGTGCCGTGCCCCAGAAACGGCCGAACTTGAATTTCTCGGTGAAGGACAGCGCATAGCCGTGCAGCAGCCGGGCGATCACCAGCGTGATGCCCATCGCGTGCAGCAGGTAGATCGAAAACTTGTTGAACTCGAGCATGGCCATCATGAGCAGGATGAAAGGCACGTACTCCGAGAAATTGCCGTGTGCACGTATGCGGCGCAGCAGGATTGGATTGCCTCCGTCGCCGAGGCTCACGCCGTGGCCGCGCAGTGCGACTACCCGCATGCTGAGCACAAAGAACAGGATTGCCAGAATTCCAGCGTAGATCGGCGTCACGATCATGGGGTTCCTCCGTTGCGTTCAAACAGCGCGATGGATTCGACGTGCGCGGTATGGGGGAACATGTTAACCACCCCGGCCGCGACCAGCGTGAAACCTTTGTGGTGCACGAGCGTGTCGGCGTCGCGCGCAAGCGTCGCCGGGTCGCAGGAGACGTAGACGATGCGCCCGGGCCATTCCGCCGGCAGCGCGTGCACCAGAGAAGCGGCGCCTTCGCGCGGCGGATCGATCAGATACTTGTCGAAGCGGCCGTAGTGCTCGAGGTTGGGCTTGAACAGGTCGGTGACCTCGAACTGGGCGACCAGGCCGTTGGCCGCGGCATTCTGGCGCGCGCGCTCGACCAGCGGCGCGCTGCCTTCGAAACCGATCACCTGCGCGCCGCGCGCGGCGATCGGCAGCGTGAAATTGCCAATGCCGCAGAACAGGTCGGCGATGCGTTCGCCCGGCTGCGGATCCAGCAGGCGCAGCGCGCGGGACACCAGCAGCCGGTTGACCGCTGGGTTCACCTGCGTGAAATCCGCCGGCTGGAAAGCGATCTTCAAGCCGAACTCAGGCAGGGCGTAATACAGGCCGCCCTCCCCGGGTGGATGGAACTGCGCCGCGCTGTCGGGCCCTTCCGGCTGCAGCCAGAGCCGGATGCGGTTGACGTCGGCAAACTGGCGCAGCAGCGCCTGGTCCTCGGCGGTGAACGGCAGCAGGTGGCGGAACAGCAGCACGGTGCTGGCTTCGCCAACGGCGATTTCCACCTGCGGCACGCGGTCGCGGATTGAGAGCTTAGAAATCAGGGAGCGCAATCCCGGAATCAGGGCCGAAGTCGCCGGCGGCAGCACCTCGCAGCTGCTCATGTCGGCAACGTAGGTGGATTTGCGCTCGCGGAAGCCCACCAGCGCGCCGCCCTTGCCCTCGACGTAGCGCACCGACAGCCTGGCGCGGTGCCGGTAGCCCCACTCCGCACCGTGGATCGGCGCCAGCATCGCGCCCACCGCATCCTTGCCGCTGAGTTTTCCGATACGCACCAGATTGTCCTCCAGCCCGCGCTGCTTGGCGGCCACCTGGGTGCGCGCATCCACGTGCTGCGTCGCGCAGCCGCCGCAAGTGCCGAAATAGGCGCAGGCCGGATCGCGGCGCGAGGCGGAGGCCCTCAGGATCGCGGTGACGCGCGCGCGGTCGAATTTCGGCTTGGACTCAAGCAGGCGCGCCTCGACACGTTCGCCGGCGATCGCGCCTTCGACGAACACCACCTTGCCTGCATTGCGCGCGACGCCGCGGCCCTCGGCGTCCAGCGCGTCTATTTCAAGAATCATTCCAGAGCTTGAGGAATTCGCGCCAATGAGGCTTGTCGAGGCCCGTCAGATAGATTTTCAGGAGCTGGCATTCCTTCTGGTGCTGCTCTTTCGAATAAATCCCCCGCAGCAGCTGGTAGCGCAGATACAGGAGATAGGTATTCGCCGTATCGGCTTCGCAGTAGTCGCGAATCTTCGCGACGTCACCCGCCAGATAGGTCTCCCAGACTTTCGCGCCGCCGATGCCGATCTTTCCCGGCAAGCCGGCAAGCTGGGCGACCTCGTCCAGCGGCGCATTGTTGCGCGGCTGGTACATCGCAAGCACGTCCATCAGGTCCAGGTGCCGGCTGTGGTAGCGCGAGACGTAGTTGTTGTAGCGGAAGTCGCGGTTCTCATCGCCCATCTCCCAGAACATGGTCGCCGGGATGCCATGAATCAGCGCGCGGTAATTGAGGACCGGCAGATCGAATCCGCCGCCGTTCCACGAAACGAGTTGCGGAACGAACTTTTCGATGCCTTCATAGAAGCGCCGGATGACATCCGCTTCCTGCCCTTCCAGGGAGAATACCTTGACGCCCTCGTCGCTGCGCAGCACGCAGGAAATGACCGCCACCTTGTGCAGCTGCGGCGGCAGGAAGTCGCTGCCGGTCCTGGTGCGGCGGATCTGGAAGGCGATCTCCGCGACCTCGGCATCCGGCAGGTCGGCGGGCAGCCCGTGCAGGCGCCGGATTCCCGCGACGTCGGGAATCGTTTCAATATCAAATGCTAGAACAGGGCTCAATCATTTAATCCGGAAACACGCCGGTCGACAGATAGCGGTCGCCGCGGTCGCAGATGATGGTGACGATGACCGCGTTCTTCAGTTCTTTAGAGACGCGCAGGGCGACCGAAACGGCGCCGCCGGAGGAAATGCCCGCAAAGATGCCCTCCTCCCGCGCCAGGCGGCGCGCCGTTTCCTCGGCGTCGGCCTGGCTGACATTCTCCACGCGGTCCACACGAGTCTTATCGAAGATCTTTGGCAGGTAGGCCTCGGGCCATTTGCGGATGCCCGGGATCTGCGAACCCTCTTCGGGCTGGCAGCCGATGATCTGTATTTTCGGGTTCTTCTCCTTGAAATAGCGCGAGCAGCCCATGATGGTTCCGGTGGTGCCCATCGAGGAGACGAAGTGGGTGATCTTTCCCCCGGTATCGCGCCAGATCTCTGGCGCGGTGGTCTCGTAGTGCGCGCGCGGGTTGTCCGGGTTGGCGAACTGGTCGAGCATGATGCCCTTGCCTTCCTTCACCATCTTCTCGGCCAGGTCGCGCGCCCCCTCCATGCCGCCCTGCTGCGGGGTCAGGACGATCTCGGCGCCGAAGGCGCGCATGGTCTGCCGGCGCTCGATCGACAGGTGCTCCGGCATGATCAGCAGCATTTTGTAGCCGCGCACCGCCGCCGCCATGGCGAGCGCGATGCCGGTGTTGCCGGAGGTGGGCTCGATCAGCACGTCGCCCTTTTTAATCGTGCCGCGCTCCTCGGCTCGCCGGATCATCGAAATCGCCGGACGATCCTTGACCGACCCGGCCGGGTTGTCGCCTTCCAGCTTGGCAAGGATCATGTTTTTATTTTTTCCAGGATCCATGCGCTGCAGCCGTACCAGCGGCGTGTCGCCGATGAAATCCTCGATGGTCCTGTTCATGACGTCAGGATTTCATCTTCATGAGTTCGCGCACGTAGCCGGCGACGCCTTCTTCCACGGACCGGAACGATCCTTCATAGCCCGCTTCACGCAGCCGGCTCAAGTCCGCCTGCGTATAGCTCTGGTACTTGCCGACCAGCTGGGGCGGGAACGGAATGTACTCGATGAAATTCTTCTCTATCAATTCTTCAATGGATAAGTCAAAACCCTCGATCGTATTGACGACCGCGGCGGCAACGTCGTTGAAGGTCTGCGCGCGCCCGGTACCGGCGTTGAAGATACCGGACACTTCACGGTGCTCCAGCAGCCACAGGTTCACGCTGACCACGTCGTCCACGTGCACGAAATCGCGCTGCTGCCCGCCGTCCTCGTAACCGTCCGAGCCGACGAACAGCTTGACCCGCCCTTCGGCGCGGAACTGGTTGAAGGCGTGGAAGGCTACCGAGGCCATGCGCCCCTTGTGCGCTTCGTTCGGCCCATAGACGTTGAAATAGCGCAAGCCGGCAACCTGCGCGGCTGCCTGCGAGCCTCCCTCCTGCGATCTCTTGCGCACGTACTGATCGAAAAGATACTTCGAGTACGCGTAGACATTGAGCGGTTCCTCGTTCTCGCGCGTCTCGCCGAATTCCTTGCCGGTGCCGTAGACCGCCGCCGACGAGGCATAGATGAGCGGCACCTCCTCGTCCTGGCACCAGTCGAACAGCGCCTTGGAATAGGCGTAGTTGGTCTCCATCACGTAACGGCCGTCGTTTTCCATGGTGTCGGAGCACGCGCCCTGGTGCAGGATCGCCTCGATGCCGCCGTCCAGCCGGCCGGTCTCGAGCTGGGAAAGGAATTCGCGCCGGTCGAGGTAGTCCGCGATGTCGGCAACAGCCAGGTTCTTTACCTTGGCGCCGTCCTGCAAGTCGTCCACGGCCAGGATCTCGGTGATCCCGGCATGGTTGAGTGCAGCGATAAGCCGCGATCCGATGAACCCGGCGGCGCCGGTGACGACGTGCAGCATGGATTATCCGAACAGTTCTTTGCGGGTGACGACAGCGGTTCCCAGCTTGGCGACCTTGATGCCGCCCGCGCGGTTGGCGATGCGCATCGCCTGCTCCAGCCGCACGCCGGAGGCGAGCATGGTGGCGAGCGTTGCGATCACGGTATCGCCCGCGCCGCTCACGTCGAACACTTCGCGCGCCTCCGCCTTGACGTGCACCGGCCTGTTCTTTGAGTACAGGGTCATGCCCTCGTGGCCGCGCGTGAGCAGCAGCGCATCCAGGCCGAGCCGGGCGCGCAAGCCGCGTACGCGCCGCTCCAGGTCGCCCTCCGACTTCCAGTTGCCGACGACGTCGGCGAGTTCCGTGCGATTCGGCGTCACCAGGTGCGCCCCCTTGTAACGCGACCAGTCGTCGCCCTTCGGATCCACCAGCACGCGTTTTCCCGCCGCGCGCGCCAGGCCGATCATTTTCGCGATGTGGGCCAGGCCGCCCTTGCCGTAGTCCGAGAGGATCACCACGTCGCAGGTCGGCAGCGCCGCCTTGAAATCGGCCAGCTTGGAGGCGAGCGCCTCGCCGGAGGGCGCGGTCTCGAAATCGATACGCAGCAGCTGCTGCTTGGACAGCACCCTGAGTTTCACGGTCGTCGGGATGCGCGCGTCGCGGTGCAGGCTCGCCTTGATGCCGGCCTCTTCCACCAGCCGCGCCAGCTGGTCGCCCGCCTCGTCGGCGCCGATCACCGACAGCAGCCGCGTGCGCGCGCCGAGCGCGGCGCAGTTGTTGGCGACGTTGGCGGCGCCGCCCAGGCGCTCCTCTTGCTTGCGGAAGCGCACCACCGGCACCGGCGCCTCAGGCGAGATGCGCGACACATCGCCGAACCAGTAGCGGTCCAGCATCACGTCGCCGACCACCAGCACTCGAGCATTCTTGGTGGTGGGAGCCTTCACGTCTTCCTTCCCACCGAGAAATATTCGAAGCCGAGCGACCGGATCATGGCCGGATCGTACAGGTTCCGGCCGTCGAATATCGCCGGCGTCTTGAGGGCTTTTTTCAGCGCCGCGAAATCCGGCGCCCTGAATTCGGCCCATTCGGTGACGATGGCGAGCGCATCGCATCCTTGCAGCGCATCGGCGGCCGAATCCGCAATGGACACGCCGGCAAGGTCCGGCTTTGCGACAGGGTCATAGGCACGCACCTGCGCGCCTGCCGCGACCAGATCCGCGATCAGGGTCAGGCTCGGCGCCTCGCGCATGTCGTCGGTGTTGGGCTTGAAGGCGAGACCCCAGATCGCAAAGCGCTTACCCTTCAAATCCTTGCCGAAGCGTGCCTTGATCTTGTCGCCGAGCAGGTGCTTCTGCGCTTCGTTCGCCTGCTCCACCGCGGCAACCACGCGCAGGGGCCGCCCGGCCTCGCCGGCGATGTGTTGCAGCGCTTTCACGTCCTTCGGAAAGCAGGAGCCGCCGAAGCCGGCACCGGGATAGAGGAAGTGGGTGCCGATGCGCGGATCGGCGCCGATGCCCTTGCGCACCTCCTCGATGTCGGCGCCCAGCGCCTCGGCGAGATTTGCCAGCTCATTCATGAAGGAGATGCGCGTCGCCAGCATCGCGTTGGCGGCGTATTTGGCGAGTTCGGCAGAACGCACGCCCATCAGCATCAGGCGCTCGTGGTTGCGCTGGAACGGCGCATACAGCTCGCGCAGCAGCGCGGTGGCGCGCTCGTCATCCGAGCCGACGATGATGCGGTCCGGGCGCATGAAGTCTTCCACTGCCGCGCCTTCCTTCAGGAATTCAGGATTGGAAACCACGCTGAATGGAATTTTCTTATTTCTTTCATTCAACACTTTCGCAATGGCTTCGGAAACCTTGTCCGCGGTCCCCACCGGCACCGTCGACTTGTTCACCACCACCCGGTACTGGTCCATGTGGCGGCCGATCGAACGCGCCGCCTCCAGCACGTATTGCATGTCGGCCGAACCATCCTCGCCCGGCGGCGTGCCGACCGCGATCAGCTGCAACACGCCGTGCGCCACGCCGGCGGCGATATCGGTGGAAAATGCCAGCCTGCCGCCCGCGCGGTTGCGCTTCACGACCGCTTCCAGCCCGGGTTCGTAGATCGGGATCTTGCCGGCGTTGAGCGCCTGCACCTTTGCCGCGTCCACATCGACGCACAGGACCTGGTTGCCCATGTCCGCGAGGCAGGCCCCCGTAACCAGGCCGACGTAGCCGGTGCCGACAATGGTGAGTTTCATGGCGTGAGATCAAACTCCTCGGAGCGCCGCGGCGGATAAGTCTCCCAGCCGCCGCAGCCGGGGCACAGCCAGTGGAACTGGCGCGCTTTGAAGCCGCAGGTCTCGCAGCGGTAGCGCGCTAGCCGTCGCGTGTGGCTGTGCACCAGATTCCTTACAAGTTCGAGATCCCGTCGCTTGTCCGGGCTGTCGGTGCCGACGATCTGCGCCTCAAGGAGCCGGTCCAGGCCGAGCAGCGTCGGATTGCGCCGCAGTTCGTCGCGCACCAGCTTGTATGCGGCCTCGGCGCCCTTCGATTCGAGCGTGGACTGGAATACCGCGTCCAGCAGGTCGAGCGAAGGATAGCGCTCGAGGTAGCCGGTCAGCAGCGTCAGGCCTTCCTCGAAGCGCCCGGCTTCCCGGTATGCATCCAGCAGGCGCTGCGCCACCAGCGCCAGGAAGGCAGGATTCTGCGACTCGATGCGCTTCCATTGCTCGATCGCGCGGTCCAGGCTGCCGTAGGCGCGTTCCAGGTCTCCCAGCTGCAGGCTCGCGCGCACGCTCTTGCGGTTGGTGTTCAGCGCCGCTTCCAGCAGGCGGCGCGCGGTATCGGGCCGCGAGTGCGTCGCCTCGCCGGCCGCCTGCTCGCAGAGGAAATGCGACATCTCCTTCGCTCGCGACTCGCCGGATTCCGCTTCAAGTTTTTGGGCCATCGCCGCGGCTTTGTCCCAGTCCTTTTCCTGCTGGTAGATCTCCAGCAGAAAGCCGTTCGCCTCGCCCGCGTTTCGGCCATCGCCCAGGCGCTGGAACACTTCCTCGGCGCGATCGAGGATGCCCGCCTTCAGGTAGTCGTGGCCGAGTTCGAACAGGGCGGCGGCGCGCTGTTCAGCGCCGAGGTCGGCACGTTCCAGCAAATGCTGGTGCATGCGGATCGCCCGGTCGTACTCGCCGCGACGGCGGAACAGGCTGCCCAGCGCGAAGTGCAGCTCGACGGTCTCCGGATCGACCTTGACCACCTCGATGAAGGCCTCGATCGCCTTGTCGGGCTGCTCGTTGAGCAGGAAATTCAAGCCCTTGAAGTAGGAGCTCGGCAGCGAGCGCGAATCCTTCACCAGGTGCTTGATGTCCACGCGCGCGGCAAGCCAGCCCAGCCCGAAGAAAATCGGGAAGCCGAGAAGCCACCAGTATTCGAATTCCATCAGCCTTCCGCCGCCGGAGGCTGGCTGGTGAATTGCGGTCTTGTTTCCTGTATCAAGACCTTCTTCTCCAGCCGGGCGACTTCCCTTCTCTGCGAAAAATAGGTTCCCAGCATCGCCATCAGGCCGAGCGCCACGCCGGCGGAGAAGAACGCGAGCAGCAGCGCCACCAGCGGCGCCTGCCAGGCGAGGCCGAAGTAGAAGCGCAGCGTGACCGGATCGGTGTTTTTCGCAGCGAACGCTAGCAGCAGGATGAACAGGGCGACGCGGATCGCCCAGGTAATGATGCGCATGAAAAAAAACCGCGCCTAGGCGCGGTTTATTGCGCTGCCCTGCTGCGCGGCGGCATGACCATGGTGGCATCGGGGTCGAGCGAGTCGACACGCTCGCGCAACTCCTTGCCAGCCTTGAAGTGCGGCACGTACTTCTCGGGCACGTGCACCTTCTCGCCCGATTTCGGGTTGCGCCCGGTGCGCGGCGGCCGGTAGTTCAGGCCGAAGCTGCCGAAGCCGCGGATCTCGATGCGGTGCCCGTTCAGGAGCGAATGCGTCATCGCATCGAGGATCATCTTCACCGCGTATTCGGCGTCCTTCGCGACCAGCTGCGGATAACGCTGCGCAAGCCGTGCGATCAGTTCCGACTTCGTCATGGCGCCCCCTCCCACGTCTCGTCAGGACTGTCCGGTTACTGCTGCGGATTGGAATTGCTCTTATCGAGCTTGGCCCGGAGCAATGCCCCCAGGTTGGTGCTGCCCGCGGCGCTGGCCGCGTTCTCGCTGCGCATCTGCTTCATCGCGTCGGTTTCCTCGACCATGTCCTTGGCCTTCACGGAAAGGTTGATCGAGCGGTTCTTGCGGTCGACATTGATGATCATCGCTGTCACGGAGTCACCTTCATTGAGCACCTTGCTCAGGTCTTCGATGCGGTCGCGCGAGAATTCCGACGCGCGCAGGTAGCCCTCGGTCTCCGGCGTGATGCTGATCACCGCGCCCTTGGCATCCACCGATTTCACGATCCCGGTAATCACGGTGTTTTTCTCGTGGCCGGCGATGAAATTGGTGAACGGATCGCCCTCCAGCTGCTTGATGCCGAGCGAGATTCGCTCGCGCTCGACGTCGATTGCCAGCACCGTGGTCTCGACGTCGTCGCCCTTCTTGAAGTTCTTGACGGCTTCTTCGCCGGTCGCGCTCCAGGAAAGGTCCGACAGGTGCACCAGCCCGTCGATGCCGCCGGCCAGGCCGACGAACACGCCGAAATCGGTGATCGACTTGATCTGGCCCTTGACGCGGTCGCCCTTCTTGAACTCGCGCGCGAAATCTTCCCAGGGGTTCGGCAGGCACTGCTTCATGCCGAGCGAGATGCGGCGGCGCTCTTCGTCGATCTCGAGGATCATCACCTCGACCTCGTCGCCCACCTGCACCACCTTGGAGGGATGCACGTTCTTGTTGGTCCAGTCCATCTCGGACACGTGCACCAGGCCCTCGATGCCCGCCTCGACTTCGACGAAGGCGCCGTAGTCGGTGAGGTTGGTGACTTTGCCGAACAGGCGCGTACCCTGCGGGTAGCGGCGCGAAATGCCGACCCAGGGATCCTCGCCCAGCTGCTTCAGGCCGAGCGAAACGCGGTTCTTCTCGGCGTCGAATTTCAGGACTTTCGCGACGACTTCGTCGCCGACATTGACGACTTCGGTCGGATGCTTGACGCGGCGCCAGGCCAGGTCGGTGATGTGCAGCAGGCCGTCGATGCCGCCCAGGTCCACGAACGCGCCGTAGTCGGTGATGTTCTTGACGATGCCCTTGACCACCGCGCCCTCGGACAGCGTCGACAGCAGCTGCTCGCGCTCGGCGCCGGCGGTCTCCTCGAGCACCGCGCGGCGGGACACGACCACGTTGTTGCGCTTGCGGTCGAGTTTGATGACCTTGAACAGCATGGTCTTGCCCTCGAAGGGCGTGGTGTCCTTGACAGGGCGCAGGTCGACCAGCGAACCGGGCAGGAAGGCGCGGATGCTCTTCGCCATCACTGTGAGGCCGCCTTTCACCTTGCCGGTGATGACGCCCTCGATTTTCTCGCCCGTCTCGAGCGCTTTCTCGAGATCGAGCCACGCCGCCATGCGCTTGGCCTTCTCGCGCGAAAGCATCGTCTCGCCGTAGCCGTTTTCCAGCGCCTCGATCGACACGCTGACGAAGTCGCCAGCCTTGACGGTGAGCGCGCCGCCGTCGTCGCGGAATTCTTCCAGCGCGATGAAGCTTTCGGATTTCAGGCCTGCGTTCACCACCACGAAGTTCTGGTCCATGCGCACGACTTCTGCGGTGATGACCTCGCCGATGCGCATTTCCTTGCGCGTCAGGCTTTCTTCGAACAGGGCTTCGAACGACTCGGGAGCGGGGGCGGACTTCGAAACGGCTTTGGAAACGGCGGGTGAAACGCTGGCCATGGAGTAAGTTTGAAATACCTTCTTTGCCGCGAGCCTGCGATCGGCGCCGCGGGTTAGGTTGCAAAAAGGGAAGCCTTCCTGAAGCTTCCCGCTTGGTCTATCCGATTACATCCTTTCCCGGTACATCTTCAACACCCGGTCGACCACTTCATCGACCGTCAGATCAGAGGAGTCCACGGACGCCGCGTCAGCTGCCGGCTTGAGCGGCGCCACCTCTCGGGCGGCGTCTCGCTGGTCCCGCTCCTCTAGATCACGGGAAAGGGCCGCGAGATTAGCATGGTTTCCCTTGTCTATCAACTGCTTATACCTGCGCTGGGCGCGGGCGGCGGCGCTCGCCGTCAGGAACACTTTCAGGGCCGCGTCGGGGAACACCACGGTACCCATGTCGCGGCCGTCGGCCACCAGGCCCGGTCGCTGGCGGAAGGCGCGCTGGCGCCCCAGAAGCGCCGCCCTTACGGCCGCCAGCCCGGCGATTTCCGAGGCCCGGACGCCGATGGCTTCGCTGCGCAGGGAATCCGTAACATCTTGTTTATTAAGAAATACTTTTTGATCTCTGAATTCAACGTCCAACCCGGCAGCTGTCTGCTCAGGCCGATCCCCACCTGCCAGCGCCACCAGGCGGTAGAGCGCCCCGCTTTCCAGGTAATGGAACCCGAGTCGCGCTGCGACCCTGCTCGCCACGGTGCCCTTGCCGGAAGCCGAGGGGCCGTCGATGGCGATGACGGGAGCGGATTTCATCCGGCTTAGCCGGACCTCGTCAGGCGGTCGAATTCGACGAAGTAGGCCGGGAAGGTCTTGGCGACGCACTCCGGGTCGTTGATGCGCACCGGCACGCCGCCCAGCGCGGCGAGCGCGAAACACATCGCCATGCGGTGATCGTCATAGGTATCGATGGCAACACCGGCGTTGAGCTTCGCGGGCGGCGTGATCTTGAGGAAGTCCGGCCCCTCGACGACAGCAGCGCCGAGCTTTCTCAGTTCCCGCGCCATGGCGGTGATGCGGTCGGTCTCCTTCACCTGCCAACTGCCGATGTTGCGGATGGTGCTCGGCCCGGTGGCGAACAGCGCGGTCACCGCGGCGGTCATCGCCGCATCTGGAATGTGGTTCAGGTCCATGTCGATCGGCTTGAGCCTGCCCGCCGAGGAGACTTCGATCCAGTCGGGTCCGATGTCGACGCTGGCCCCCATGGCGGCCAGCACTTCAGTGAAGCGGATATCGCCCTGAATGCTGTCGCGCCCGACGCCGGTCACGCGCACCGGCCCGCCGGCGATCGCACCTGCGGCGAGGAAATACGAGGCCGAGGAGGCGTCGCCCTCGACGTAGATCTCCGCGGGCGCGACGTAGTCGTAGCCCCGCACGTCGAAGGAGCGCCAGCCGTTGACGGTCACTTCGTTGCCGAACTTGCGCATCATGTTGAGCGTGATCGTCACGTAGGGCTTGGAAATCAGCTCGCCCTCGATGACCACCGTGCCGCCGCCCGCAAGCGGCAGCGCCATCAGCAGCGCGCTCAGGTACTGCGAGGAGACGTTGCCGCGCATCGTGATCGGCCCCTCGACCTTGATATTGCCGGTGCGGATCGCGAGCGGCGGATAACCCTCGTTGCCGGTGTAGTCGATGCTGGCGCCGATCCTGCGCAAAGGCTCGACCAGGTCGCGGATCGGGCGTTCGTGCATGCGCGGCTTGCCCATCAGCCGGTATTCGCCGCCGCAGACCGCGAGCGCGGCGGTGAGCGGGCGAAACGCGGTACCCGCGTTGCCCAGAAAAAGGTCGCGCTTCATCGGCGCTAAGCGGCCCTCGCCGGCCACCACCAGGCTGTCGAAGTCCCGGGTATCGATGCGCACGTCGAGCTTCTGCAGCGCGTCCAGCATCACGCGCGTGTCCTCGGCGTCCAGCAGGCCGCGCACCTGCGTCTTGCCCTTGGAGAGCGCGGCCAGCAGCAGCACGCGGTTGGAGATGCTCTTGGACCCCGGCAGCCTCACCGTGCCCGCGACGCGGCCGATCGGCGCGAGCTGCAGCGTTTTCACGGCTTGAACTTCACTCATATTCGCCCTTCAGCCAGCGCTCCCGCGCGAGGCGCGCATCGCCGAACAGCTTTTCGAGTGCCGCGGCATCGCCTTTTTCGAGCATTGCGCCTATCGTTTTCAATTTTTTTTCAAACAAACGCAATTCTGCCAATAGCCGGTCGCTGTTCGCCATGCAGATGTCCCGCCACATTTCAGGATGGCTTGAGGCGATGCGAGTGAAGTCACGAAAGCCCCCCGCCGCATAGCAGAACAGCCGGGGCGCGTCCGGGCGCGCGCTGATGTCGTCCACCAGCGCGTACGCGAGCAGGTGCGGCAGGTGGCTGACCGCGGCGAACACCCCGTCGTGCTCCTCCGGCGTCATGCGAGAGACGCGTGCGCCGATGGCGGTCCAGAGATCCGCGATGGTTTTGACATCCTTTTCCCTGTTTTCCTTCAAGGGAGTAAGAACCAGGCGGCGGCCTCGAAACAGGTCCGCGCTGGCTGCGGCGGCACCGCTTTTCTCGGCGCCGGCGATCGGATGCGCCGGCACGAACTGTGAAATCTTTCCGCCCAGGCCTTTCTTCGCCGCCGAGACCACGTCGCGCTTGGTGCTGCCTGCGTCCATGACCAGGCACTCTGTCCCGAGATGCGGGCCGATGGCGAGGAAGATTTTCTCGAATTGGGCGACGGGAGCCGCAATCAGCACCAGATCCGCATCCCGCACGGCCGCCACCGCGTCCGCCTCGATCGCATCGATAGCGCCGCGCGCCAGCGCCGCTTTCATGTTGGCCGCGCTGCGCCCGGTTCCCACGACCCGCCCGCACAGTTTTTTCTCTTTCAATGCCAGAGAAAAAGAACCCCCGATCAGGCCGACGCCGACAATCGCGACTTTCTCGAAATGCATCAGTCCTTCAGGCTGGCCGCGAGCGCGGACAGGAACCGTTCGTTCTCCTGGGCGGTGCCGATAGTGACGCGCAGGTGCTCGGGCAGCTGGTAATTGCCGACCGGGCGGACGATGACGCCGCGCTTCAGCAGCCGGCGGAAGACTTCGTTCGCCTTGCCGACGCGCAGCGTGATGAAGTTGCCGTGGGACGGAATCCAATTGAGCCCGAGCTTCTTCGCGCCCTCCTCGATCTGGCGCATGCCCTGCAGGTTCTCGGCGTAGCTGCGCGCGACGAATTCCATGTCGTCCAGCGCCGCGGTCGCCGCCACTAGCGCGAGGCTGTTGACGTTGAACGGCTGCCGCACGCGGTTCATGATGTCCGCCACCGACGGGTGAGCGAATGCGTAGCCGACACGCAGGCCCGCCAGGCCATAGGCCTTCGAGAAGGTGCGCGACACGATCAGGTTCGGATGGCGCCTGAGCCATTTGACCGTCTCCGCCTTCAGCTCCGGAGCCAGGTATTCGTTGTAGGCCTCGTCGATCACCACCAGCACGCGCTCGGGCACGCGCTTGACGAAAGCCTCCAGCGCGTTCGAGCCCAGCATGGTGCCGGTCGGGTTGTTCGGATTGGCGATCCACACCACGTAGGTCTCGTCGTCGATCGCCGCCGCCATCGCGCCCAGGTCGTGGCCGTATTCCTTCGCCGGCACCGCGATGCTGCGCGCGCCGCGCGCCTGGGTGGCGAGCGCATAGACCGCGAAGCTGTGCTGCGCGTAGACCGCCGCGCGCCCCGGCCCGAGAAAGGCGAGCGCCACCAGTTCGAGCACGTCGTTGGAGCCGTTGCCGAGCACGATCGAAGCCGCATCCACACCATAGCGGCGCGCCAGGGCAACTTTCAGGTCGTGGCCGTTGCCGTCAGGGTAGCGCGCGATATCGCCGAGCGCGCCCTCAAGGGCGGCGCGCGTCCGCGGGCCATAACCGCGCGGATTCTCATTGGAGGCGAGCTTGATGATGCTCTCCTCCTTCAGGCCGAGCTCGCGCGCGAGCTCCGAGATCGGTTTGCCGGGCTGGTACGGCGCGATCGAGCGCACGTAGGATGGCGACAGTTCGCAGGGATCGATGACCATCGGATTTCCTCTTACTAGGAAGCGGCCGCCGGGTAGGAACCCAGCACCTTCAGGAAAGGCGCCCGCTGCTTCAGCTCCGCAATCGCGGCCGCGACCCTGACGTCAGCCTGGTGGCCTTCAAGGTCGATGAAAAATACGTACTCCCAGCGCGCCGAGCGCGCTTTCGCCGGCCGCGACTCGATGCGCGACATGCTGACGCCGTTGGCGGCGATCGGCGACAGCAGCGCATGGACCGAGCCGGGCTTGTTCTCGGCCGACATCGCCAGCGAAGTGCGATCCTTGCCGGTGGGGCCAGCGTCGACGTTGCCGAGCACGAGAAAGCGCGTGGTGTTGTTCGGGTCGTCTTCGATGCCGGCGGCGAGGATATTCAGCTTGTAGAGCACAGCGGCGGCTTCGCCTGCGATCGCCGCGGCGCCCTTCTCCTTCGCGGCGCGGCGCGCGGCCTCGGCGTTGGAACCGACCGGAATGCGCTCGGCCTTCGGCAGGTTCTGTCCCAGCCAGCCGTTGCATTGCGCCAGGGACTGGGCATGGGAGTAGATTTTTTTTATTTCCCTCACGCCTTTGGTGTTGGAGAGCAGATTCTGCTTGACCCTCAAATCAATCTCGCCGCAGATCCGCAGCGGCGTGGTAAGCAGCAGGTCGAGCGTGCGGCCGATCGCCCCGTCGGTCGAATTTTCCGCCGGCGCCACCGCGAACTGTGTCGCGCCCGATTCAGCGCTGCGGAAGGCCTCGTCGATGGTCGCAGCGGGTTCGGCGGCAACCGCATGCCCGAAGTGCTGGCGCACCGCCTGCTCGCTGAAGGTTCCCTGCGGGCCGAGGTAGGCGACGCGGATTTCCTGCTCCAGCGCACGGCAGGCGGAAATGATTTCGCGGAATACCGCCGTCGCAGCGCCCGCCGGCAGCACCCCGCCCTTGGCCGCAGCAACCCGGCGCAGGATTTCGGCTTCACGCTCCGGACGGTAGACGCGCTTGCCGTCCTTCAGGCCGCCGACCTTTTTCACCACCGCGGCGCGGCGGTTCAGCAGCGCGAGCAATTCCGCATCGAGAGCGTCGATCTCGGAGCGCAGTTTCGTAATGTCCTTTTCGCTCACGTCCTGTTCGCTCATGCGTCCACGGGCAGGTAACGGACCGAAAGCACGCCCTGGATCGCGCACAGTTCCTTGATCGCGTCATCCGGCACCGGACTGTCGACGTCAACCAGAGTGTAGGCCATGTCCTTCTTGGACTTGTTCAGCATGTTATGGATGTTGATCTTGCGGCTGCCCATGGCCTGCGAAATGTTCGCCAGCATGTTCGGCACGTTGGCGTTGGCGATGGCGAGGCGGTACGGCGATTCGCGCGGCATCTGCGCATTCGGGAAATTGACCGCGTTCTCCATCGTCCCGTGCGCCATGTACTCGCGAACCTGGTCGGCCACCATCACCGCGCAATTGTCTTCCGCCTCGCTGGTGGAGGCGCCCAAGTGCGGCAGCGCCACCACGCCGGGCTTGCCGATTAGCTCCGCCGAGGGAAAATCGGTCACGTAGCAGCGCAACTGTTTGGAGACAAGGGCCTGCAGCGCCGCCTCGTCCTCGACCACGCCGTCGCGGGAGAAGTTCAGCAGCACCGCGCCCGCCTTCATGAGCTTGAGGTTCTTCGCGTTGATCAGGCCGCGCGTCTTGTCCACCAGCGGCACGTGCAGCGTGACGAAGTCGCTCGCGCGCAGCAACTCGTCCACCGAGTTCGCCTTGCGCACCTGCGCGGGCAGGCTCCAGGCGGCGTCCACGGTAATGTCCGGGTCGTAGCCGAGCACGTTCATGCCGAGGCGGATAGCCGCATCCGCCACCAGGCTGCCGATCTTGCCCAGGCCGATCACGCCCAGCGTGTGGCCGGGGAGTTCGACGCCCGCATAGGCTTTCTTGCCGCCTTCGACCTGTTTTTCCAGATCCTTGGCGTTTTTATCCAGGCGCTGCACAAAACCCAATGCGGGCGCGAGATTCCTCGCCGCGATCAGCATGCCGGCGACCACCAGCTCCTTTACCGCATTGGCGTTCGCGCCCGGCGCATTGAAAACCGGCACGCCCAGCTTGGACAGTTCCGCCACGGGAATATTGTTCACGCCGGCTCCCGCGCGCCCGACCGCTTTCAGGCTGGCGTCGAACTTCATCGCGTGCATGTCCGCCGAACGCACCAGGATCACGTCGGGCGTCTTCGATTCCTTCACCACGTCGTACTGCTCCGCCGGCAGGCGATTCAAGCCGACCTGCGCGATCGGGTTCAGCACTAGCACTTCGAGTTTTTTGCCTGCCTTAGCCATGCTTCGCCTCGAACTCCTTCATGTAGGACACCAGCTGCCGCACGCCCTCGACCGGCATCGCGTTGTAGATCGACGCGCGCATGCCGCCCACCGACCGGTGGCCCTTCAGCTGCACCATGCCCAGCTTTTCCGCGCCCTTCAGGAAAGCATCATCCTGGACCGCGTCCTTGAGCGTAAATGGCACATTCATGCGCGAACGGTCATCCTTCGCAACCGGGTTCTTGAAATACGAACTCGCATCGAGAAAATCGTACAGCAGCTTCGCCTTGGCGATGTTCTGCTTCTCCATCTCGGCCAGGCCGCCTTGCGTCTTCAGCCACTTGAACACCAGCCCGGCGATATACATCGCGTAGGTGGCCGGCGTGTTGAGCATGGAGTCGGCCGCCGCCTGCAGCTTGTAGTCCATCACCGTGGGCGTGCCCTTCTGCGCCTTGCCAGTGAGATCCTCGCGCACGATAACGATGGTGAGCCCGGCGGGCCCGATGTTCTTCTGCGCGCCGGCGTAGATCAGGCCGAACTTCGACACGTCCAGCGGACGGGAGAGGATGTGCGACGACGCGTCCACCACCAAAGGAAGATTTTTTTCTATTTTTGGTACTTCATGGAATTCAACGCCGCCAATCGTTTCGTTGGAGCAATAGTGAACGTAAGCGGTATCGGGTCTCACGTTCCATTGCTTCGGGGCATAGGTGAACGCCTGGTCCTCCGAAGTGGCGGCGATATGCACGTCGCAATAAGCCTGCGCTTCCTTGACCGCCTTCTTCGACCATTCGCCGGTGACGACGTAGTCGGCCTTGGTCTTGCCGGCCAGCAGGTTCATCGGGATCTGCGCGAACTGAAGCGTCGCGCCGCCCTGCAGGAACAGCACCTTGTAATTGGACGGGATGGCGAGCAGTTCGCGCAGGTCCTTCTCCGCCTCGGCGGCGATGGACATGAACTCCTTGCCGCGATGGCTCATCTCCATCACGCACATGCCGGTGCCGCGCCAGTCGAGGATTTCATCGCCGGCGCGGGAGAGAACTTCTTCGGGCAGCACCGCCGGTCCGGCGCTGAAATTGAAAATGCGGGCCATATCAGTGAATGGTCGGTCCTTCGGGATCGGCTGCAGGGGGTTCGCCGGCCGCATCGGTGGCTGCGCCGCCATTGCCCCCGTTTCCACCCGCGTTTGCCCCGCCCGTGCCGTTACCCTCTTCCTCGTCGCGCTCGAGAATCCGCTCGACGCCCGCCAGTTTTTCCCCGTCCGACAGCGCGATCAGCGTCACGCCCTGCGTCGAACGCCCCATCTCGCGGATCTGCGCCACCGCAGTGCGGATCAGCACCCCGCCGGTGGAGATCAGCATCACTTCGTCGTGGTCATCGACAAGGACGGCGCCCACAAGCGCGCCGTTCCGGTCCGAGGCCTGGATGGCGATCATGCCCAGGCCGCCGCGGCCGTGCTTGGTGTATTCCGCGATCGGCGTGCGCTTGCCGTAGCCGTTCTCGGTGGCGGTGAGCACAGTGAGCGACTCGTCCTTCGCCGCCAGCATGCACACCACCTTGCGGCTGCCGTCTTCCGGCAGGCGCATGCCGCGCACGCCGGTCGCGGTGCGGCCCATCGGGCGCACGTCCTCCTCGTGAAAGCGGATCGCCTTGCCTTCGGAGGAGAACAGCATCACGTCGTAGCTGCCGTCGGTGAGCGCCACGCCGATCAGGTAGTCGCCCTCGTCCAGGCCGACGGCGATGATTCCCGAAGGCCGCGGCCGCGAGAATTCCGCCAGCGGCGTCTTCTTCACCGTGCCCTGCGCGGTCGCCATGAACACGAAGTGGTTCTCGTCGAACTCCTTCACCGGCACCACGGTGGAGATCTTTTCGCCCTCTTCGAGGGGGAACATGTTCACCATCGGCTTGCCGCGCGCGGTGCTGCTGCCCTGCGGCACTTCGAACACCTTGAGCCAGTACAGTCGCCCGCGGCTGGAGAAGCACAGCAGGTAGTCGTGCGAATGCGCGACGAACATGCGCTCGATGAAATCGTCGTCCTTGGTGGTGGCCGCGGTACGGCCGCGGCCGCCGCGCCGCTGCGCGCGGTAATCGGCGAGCGGCTGCGATTTCACGTAGCCGCCATGCGAGAAGGTAACCACCATGTCCTGCGGCGCGATCAGGTCCTCGAGCGAGATGTCCTCGGCGACGGTGACGATCTCGCTGCGGCGGCGGTCGCCGAATTCTTCCTTGATGTGCTTCAGTTCGCCGTCGATGATGGCGATGATGCGCGCCGGCTTGTCGAGAATGTCGAGCAGGTCGGCGATGGTCAGCATCACCTCCTTGTACTCATCCCGGATCTTGTCCTGTTCCAGCCCAGTCAGGCGCTGCAGGCGGAGTTCCAGGATCGCCTGCGCCTGCTCTTCGGAAAGCCGGTAGCCCTCGGGCTTGAGGCCGAAGTCGGCGCCCAGTCCTTCGGGGCGGTATTGTTCGTGCCCGCCCGCCACACGCGCGAGCATTTCCTTCACCAGCGCGGAATTCCAGGTGCGTCCCAGCAGCTCGCGCTTGGCGTCGGCGGGCGACGGCGCCTTTTTGATCAATTCGATGACCTCGTCGACGTTCGACAGCGCGACCGCCAGGCCTTCCAGCAGGTGGCCGCGTTCGCGCGCCTTCTTCAGCTCGAACACCGTGCGCCGCGTCACCACCTCGCGGCGGTGAGAAATGAACGACTCGAGCAGCTGCTTCAGGTTCAGCACGCGCGGCTGGTTGTCCACCAGCGCCACCATGTTCATGCCGAAAGTGTCCTGCAGCTGCGTCTGCTTGTAGAGGTTGTTCAGCACCACCTCGGGCAGCTCGCCGCGCTTGAGCTCGATCACCACGCGGATGCCCTGCTTGTCGGATTCGTCGCGGATGTCCGAGATGCCCTCCAGTTTTTTCTCGGTGACCTGCTCGGCGATGCGCTCGAGCAGCGCCTTCTTGTTCACCTGGTAAGGCAGCTCGTCGACGATAATCGCGTGCCGGTCGCTCTTGCCCACGATTTCCTCGAAGTGGGTGCGCGCGCGCATCACCACGCGGCCGCGGCCAGTGCGGTAGCCCTCATGCACGCCGGCAATGCCGTAGATGATGCCCGCGGTCGGGAAGTCCGGCGCCGGCATCAGCTTGATCAGCTCCTCGATGGCGCACTGCGGCTCGTGCAGCATCAGCAGGCAGGCGTCGATGACTTCGGAAAGATTGTGCGGCGGAATATTGGTCGCCATGCCGACCGCGATGCCCGAAGAGCCGTTCAGCAGCAGGTTCGGGATGCGCGAGGGCAGGACCGTCGGTTCGCGTTCCTTGCCGTCGTAGTTGGCAACGAAGTCGACGGTTTCCTTGTCGATGTCGGCGAGCAGCTCGGCCGCCAGGCGCTCCAGGCGGCACTCGGTGTACCGGTAGGCGGCCGCGTTGTCGCCGTCCACCGAGCCGAAGTTGCCCTGCCCGTCCACCAGCATGTAGCGCATCGAGAAATCCTGCGCCATGCGCACCAGCGCCTCGTAGGTCGCGCTGTCGCCGTGCGGGTGGTACTTGCCCAGCACCTCGCCGACGACCCGCGCGCACTTCACGTAGGCGCGGTTCCAGACGTTGTTCGACTCGTGCATCGCGAACAGCACCCGGCGGTGCACCGGCTTCAGCCCGTCGCGCACGTCGGGCAACGCGCGCCCGACGATCACGCTCATCGCGTAATCGAGGTACGAGCGGCGCATCTCCTCTTCGAGGCTGACCGGCAGCGTTTCCTTTGCGAAGGGTTCCATTTCGGCTCTTGTTTTTGGGAGGCTAGGAGGGGCCGTTCTACGGCAGAAAATTCAACTGAAATTTTATCATGCGGCGCGGTTAAAATTGGCCGCAATTCCGTGCCGCATCTCGTGCCTCCAAACAGCCTTCTCTGCCCGCGCTGGATCATCCCGGTTGAGCCTGCGGGCGCAATCCTGGAAGACCATTGCGTTGCCTTGCGCGACGGCCTCATCGAGGCCGTGCTGCCGCGCGCCGATGCCGAAAGCCGTTTTTCCTCCCATGTGAAAGTCGATCTAGGCGAGCACGCGCTGATTCCCGGGCTGGTCAACTCGCACACCCATGCGGCGATGTCGCTGATGCGCGGCCTGGCCGACGACCTGCCGCTCATGCGCTGGCTGGAGGAGCACATCTGGCCCGCTGAGATGAAGCACGTCTCCCCGGAATTCGTGAAGGACGGCACGCTGCTCGCCTGCGCGGAGATGCTGCGCGGCGGCATCACCTGCTTCAACGACATGTATTTCTTTCCGGGCGCCGCGCTGGAAGCCGCGCTCGAGGCGGGGATGCGCGTTTCACTGGGCATGGTGGTATTCGATTTCCCCTCAACTTACGGCGCCGATCCCGACGATTACCTCGCCAAGGGCCTCGCGCTGCGCGACCAGTGGCGAGAGCACCCGCTGGTTTCGTTCTGCCTCGCGCCGCATGCGCCCTACACGGTTTCGGACGCAACCTTTCGCAAGGTGGCCAAGTTGGCTGCCGAAGTCGATGTGCCGGTGCACATTCACCTGCACGAGACCGAACACGAGATCGAGCGCTCGCTCGCCGAACACGGCGTGCGGCCGCTGGAGCGCCTCGAACGGCTGGGACTGCTCGGGCCGGGATTGATCGCCGTGCACGCGGTACATGTCACTGAAGGCGAAATCGCGCTGCTGGCCAGGCATGGCGCGTCGATGGTCCATTGCCCGTCGTCCAACCTAAAGCTCGCCAGCGGCTTCGCGCCGGTGGCTAAGATGTCGGCGGCCGGCATCAACATCGCCATCGGCACCGACGGCGCCGCCAGCAATAACCGGCTCGACATGTTCGCGGAGACGCGGTTAGCTGCGCTGCTGGCGAAGGCGGTGGCGCGCGATGCCGAAGCGCTGCCCGCGCACGCCGCGCTACATGCCGCGACGCTGGGCGGCGCAACGGCGCTTGGGCTGGAAACGCGAATCGGTTCCATCGTCGCGGGCAAATCCGCCGACCTGGCCGCCGTACGGCTGGCCGGGCCGGAGTTGTCGCCCTGCTACGACGCTCTGTCTCAAATCGTCTATGCCGCCGGCCGTGAGCACGTCAGCGACGTCTGGATCGCTGGGCGCCATCTTGTCAGTGGAGGAATCGTTGCAAATTCGCCACTTTGGGGCTTGGACACCCGTAGCAAGTTGTGGCAAAATAGTGTGAGGGTCGGTTCATAGTCTTGATTTCAATCATTTTTCCAGGGCATGGGTCCGGAAAAAAACCAGTAAGGGGAACGCGCATGAGCAAGAAAACCTGGATGCCACTGCTGATCGCCGCAGGCATTGCGATGTCTGCAACGCCGTTCGTCGCGTCGGCTCAGACCGGACAGTCGAAACAAGGCTATTGGGTTCAGCCGAGCACCGACCTGGTCTGGAAAAACTCCGTCGGCCAGTGCTGGCGCGCCGGTTACTGGACGCCCGCCCTCGCCACCTGTGAGTGCGACAAGGACCTGCTGCCGAGGGAAGTCTGCGAGCCGCCTGCGCCGAGAGTCGCGCCGCCGCCGCCGCCCGCTGCCAAGCCCGCTGCCAAGCCCGCTCCGGTCGCCGAGAAGGTGACGCTCGCTGCCGACGTGCTGTTCGACTTCGACAAGTCGGTGCTGAAGAACGAAGGCAAGGGCAAGCTCGACGACCTCGCCAACAAGGTGAAGGCGATCAACCTTGAAGTCGTGATCGCGATCGGCCACACCGACTCGATCGGCAACGATGCCTACAACCAGAAGCTGTCGGTGCGCCGCGCCGAGTCCGTCAAGGCTTACCTGGTGTCCAAGGGTGTTGAGCCGAACCGCATCTACACGGAAGGCAAAGGCGAGAAGCAGCCGGTGGCGAGCAACAAGACCGCCGACGGCCGCCAGAAGAACAGCCGCGTGGAGATCGAAGTCATCGGCACGCGTAAGTAAGCGAGCCTAGCGCTCTCGAAAAGCCCCGCTTCGGCGGGGCTTTTTGTTTTATGGCGACCGTGCAACAGAACTTCGATCCGGCCGAGCTCGCGAAATTCGGCGAGCTCGCGCACCGCTGGTGGGACCCGCAGGGCGAGTTCCGGCCGCTGCACGACCTCAATCCGCTGCGCCTGGGCTGGATCGACGGCATGGCGCCGCTCGCCGGCAAGCGGGTGCTCGACGTCGGCTGCGGCGGCGGCATCCTCACCGAAGCGATGGCGCGGCTGGGAGCGACGGTGACGGGAATCGATCTTTCGGAAAAGCCGCTAAAAGTGGCGGAGCTTCACCTGATTGAATCTGCTCTTGAAGTCACCTATTTGAAAAGTTCTGCGGAAGAGCATTCCGAAACAAATCCAGGTGTCTACGACATCGTCACCTGCATGGAGCTTCTCGAGCACGTACCCGAGCCCACGAGCACCATCGCTGCCTGCGCGAAGCTCGCGAAGCCCGGCGGGCACGTGTTCTTCTCGACCATCAACCGCAATCCGAAGTCCTACCTGTTCGCGGTGATCGGCGCCGAGTACCTGCTGAAAATGCTGCCGAAGGGAACGCACGACTACGCCCGCTTCATCCGTCCGTCCGAGCTGTCCCGCTGGTGCCGTGACGCGGGCCTCGAGCCCATCGAACTCAAGGGCATGACCTACAACCCGATCACCAATCAATACCGCCTTGGCGACGACTGTGATGTCAACTACGCCCTCTGCTGTTCGAAGTAAGGCTGTCCTCTTCGACTTTGATGGAACGCTCGCCGACACCGCCGCGGATCTTTCGCGCGCACTCAACCGATTGCGCGAGGCGCGCGGCCTTGCCGACCTGCCGCTGAAAGAACTGCGCCCGCACGCTTCCGCCGGCGCACGCGGCCTGATCGGCGCCGGCCTCGGCATCCTGCCCGAGCATCCGGAGTTCAAGGCGCTGCGCGATGCCTTCCTCAGGCACTACGAAGCTGAAATCTGCGTCGACACGCGCCTGTTTTCCGGCATGGAAGAATTGCTCACTAACATCGAGACGCGCGGCTTGCGCTGGGGCATCGTAACCAACAAGTCCACCCGCCTCACGCGCCTGCTGGTGCGGATGTTGGGATTGGAAGCGCGCGCCGCCTGCGTGGTCTGCGGCGACACGACGCCACACCTGAAGCCGCATCCCGCCTCCCTGCTCCATGCCGCGAAGGAACTCGCGCTCGCACCGCAAGAGTGCATCTACCTCGGCGACGATCTGCGCGACGTGCAGGCAGCGCGCGCTGCCGGCATGCGCTCGGTGGCCGTAAACTGGGGCTATGGCGAGGGGCTTGCCGCGTGGCGTGCGGATGCAATAATCCAAAATCCGATGGAGCTTCTTTCAACCCGCAATGTTCTATAGTGCGCACGCATGATGATTCGTTCAACCCTCGTCATGGTGCTGTGTGCGCTGCGTGAAAATCTTCAGTTCAAGTCTTTGTCCACCTGGGTATTGGTGGAGGCGGCGGGAATCGAACCCGCGTCCGCAAATCGTCCACAGTCAGGACTACATGCTTAGCCTGGTTGTTTGAGCTTCGCCTTGGACCCGCCAACCGGCAGGCTGATCCGCGGCTAGCCGCTTCGACGGATCCCCGGGCCGAAGCGGCCACAACCCGGGGAGAGGCTGGTGTGAATGACGCTGCACCTCTTGTTCTGAGGCCTAGCCCGCCAGCAGGCTAGTGCAGCGTCTCGCGGGTATTAGGCCGCGAGAGCGAAACGCGTGTCGTTGGCGTTTAAAGTGTTTCCAGATGGATTTACGAGGGCTCTGGTCCTCGGCATGCCCTGTGCTGCTTCAGTACCTGCGTCGAAACCAGGTCGCCCCCGTTTCGATACTGCGCCTGCATTATCCCATATGGGGGCGTCAGTGGCCGATTTCCAGTTGCTACCGCTGCCGAGCCGCAAGCTGGTGGAGGATGCCGATCAGTTCAGCGTGCGCGGGTGAACTGCGCATCGGGCCGACGTGGCAGCACATCAAGGCAAGCGTGGAAACGGGCTCGCCGTTGCTGCCGACGGTGTCGGAAAATTCCGCCGGCATGGCCGTGCGGCTGGTTGGCGACCACCTGGACCACGCGTGGTTCGCGCGCGACGGGCACCGGACCCACCTGACCGCCTAAATCCAAACGACAAGTCATTTGGATCGGCCAACAATTACAAGCGCCTGGAAGGCAGCGTCACTTACGCAACGAGCTGGGGCGCGCATACCTTCAACGGAACTATTCGCGGCGGCACAGACCTGAATACCGGCATGCCGGCTTATGAAACCTTCGCGCTGGGCGGTCCGCTCCAGCTGCCGGGCTACCGCATCGGCGAATTCTCCGGACGCGAGATGGCCTTTGGCAGGCTGATGTACTACAACCACGCCATCAAGATGCCGGACATTCTCGGCTCGGGCGTCTACCTCGGCGGCTCGCTCGAAGCCGGGCGAGTGACGAGCCGCTTCGATGGCTTGCCGAGCGACAACACCAAGTACTCAGCCTCCCGCTTGTGGGAATTTCTCCAGTACAACTGCAACGGCGCGGCGAAAGCCTGGGACGGCAATGACTGGGACCTTTATCTTCCCGGCTATATAAATCACGGCAGCGGCACCTATTTGCCGGAAAAGCTCGCCACCCTGAATTCGAGCGCCTGGGGCGGCGGCGGGTTCACCGCCACGGTCACGCTGAAATCCAGCTACAGCAACTACATGGTTCCGGTACCCATCCTGCTGCCCATCGCTGAGGTTGCCTGGGGCCGGTTTTCGATCATGGGCCTTTACGTGCCTCGCCTTTCCAGCAACGAAGGCAACGGCGACGTGCTTCTGCTTTGGGGACGCTACGCGTTCTGAGCCGGGCTGATTGAAGTTGACCGCCCAGTTGACGTCGAAGCGCAGATCCTCGCTGCGATCGACGCGGGTGCCGTAGTCCTCGCGCACCGTGCCGTAACGCAAGCGCAGGCGCATGCGAAAAAAGCTCAATTCATCGGCGCCTGCATAGTGGCCGGTCTGATGGTGTCTGGCGCCGGGTTCGCTGCCGAAGGCAAAACCCGCGAGTTCGTCAAGGACTCGGTGATCACCACCAAGGTCAAGGCCGAGATGGCGAAGGAAAAGCCCTCGACGCTCGTCAAAGTCTCGGTCGACACCGACAAGACCGGCGTAGTGGTTCTGAGCGGCACCGCGAAAACCAAGGCCGACAAGGAACGCGCGGAGTCTGTGGCTCGCAGCGTCACAGGCGTGACCACGGTCGAGAACAACATCGAAGTGAAGATGTAACAGGGCTGCACCCTCCAGGCGCCTTCCCCCCTCCCCCCGGGGCGCCTGGAGTTTCTTTTTCTCAGCCCTCTAAAACGCGCCCTGAAAGCGAGCCCACGACAGTGGTGCGCACGCAATATCGATGGGCGCCGGGCGGGAAATCGGCGAGCGCGAGGTGCATCAACTGCCGGTTGTCCCACAGGACCAGGTCGTGCACGCGGTAGCGGTGCCGATAGGTGAACAGCGGGTCGGCCGCATGCTCGTGCAGGAAATCGAGGATCGCTGCGCCCTCCTTCTCGCTCATGCCGACGATGCGCCGCGCCACCTGCTCGCCGAGGTATAGCGTCTTGCGCCCGGTCTCAGGGTGCACGCGCACCAGCGGCTGCGCCACGGGCGGGTTGAGCTTCTTCAGTTCGGCGACCATCGCCGGGTCGCGCTTCTTCATGTTCTCGACCTGCATGTAGTCATGCACCGCTTCCAGTCCTTCAATGCGCTGCTTGAACGCCTCGCTCAGCGCGTCGTAGGCCGCCGCCATGTTCGCGAAAACCGTGTCGCCGCCCACTTCGGGGATCACGTGGCAATGGAACAGCGAGCCGAGCGGCGGCCGCGTAGTGTAAGAGAGGTCGGTATGCCAGTGGCGGCCTACGTTTTCGCTTTTTGAGGGCTTGCCGTCGACTGGTATGGTGGAAAGCACCAGCAACTCCGGATGTTTGACATGCCGGAACGGCAGCAGCGTCTGGTTCAAGTCCAGCGTGCCGAAACGGCGACTGAAGGCAATATGCTCCTCCATGCTGAAGCGCTGGTCGCGCAGCAGCACCAGGCCGCACTCGTTCCACAGGCGGCGAATCTCGGCGATGTCGTCGTCCGACACCCTGCCAGCCAGGTCAAGGCCTTCGATCTCGACCCCGAACACAGCCGACAGCCGCCGCGTGCGGAAGCGCTTGCTGAGTGCGGGCGGGGTTGCGGAGAGATCCATGGAGCGAGTCTAGTCCAGCTTTGCACCCGAGGCGCGCACCGCGTTCGCCCAGCGAACGTTTTCCACGCGCAGGAACTTTGCGAACTCTTCCGGACTGCTGCCGACCGGCGTCGCGCCCAGGTTGGCCAGGCGCTCGCGGAAATCGGCCTCGCGCACCGCCTTCGCTATTTCGGCGGCAACGCGCTGCACCGCCGCGGGCGGCGACGCGGCCGGCGCGAACACGCCGTACCAGGCGGTTACTTCGAAGCCCGGCAGACCCGCTTCCGCGGCGGTCGGAATCTCGGGTGCGACCTCCGAGCGGCTGGCGGTCGCGATCCCCAGCGCGCGCAGCTTGCCCGCGCGCACGTGCGGCAGCGCGGCCAGGACCTCGACAGACATGAACGACAGCTGCCCGGCGAGCATGTCGTTCAGCGCCGGACCGGTGCCCTTGTATGGCACGTGGACCATGTCCACGCCTGCGAGTTGCTTGAACATCTCGCCCGCGATGTGGTGCGGCGTGCCGTTGCCCGCGGATCCGTAGTTGAGCTTGCCCGGATTGGCCCTGGCGTAGGCGATGAATTCCCTGAGGTTACTCGCGGGAACCGTCGCACTGAGCACAAGCAAATGCGGAATGAACGCCACCTGCGATACCGGCGTGAAATCGTGCTGAGGATCGTAGGTCGGCTTGGATACCAGGGCCGGATTGATCGAGATAGTGCTGGTCGAGCCCATCAGCAGCGTGTAGCCGTCATTGGGCGACTTGGCCGCGGCCTCGGAGCCGACCGCCCCGCCGGCGCCCGCGCGGTTATCCACCACCACCGGCTGGCCGGTCGCATCCGAAAGCTTCTGCGAGATCGCGCGCCCGAGGATGTCCACCGCCCCACCGGGCGGAAACGGCACGATCATTTTCAAAGGCCTGTTCGGCCACGCCTGCGCGGCGGCAGCACCGGCTACGCAAAGCGCAGCGGCGGCGAGAAAAATCTTGCAGCGGATGCGCGGATTCATCGTCATTGCTCCCGGGAAGAATATAGCTGATACGCCAACCCGTAGACACGGGGGATCGCACCGGGCGCGGCTCCGTGCGCCGCCAGATTTTCCTGAGCTAGCTCGTTCACGGCCATTCCCGCAACCGCATCGGTATCGTAGCCATTCACCAGCACAACCCAGTCGGCAGTCGCATCGCCGCCGCGAATCTTCTGCTCCGCGGTCAATTGTGTTCGGGCCGCATCGATCAGCAGGTGCGCGGCGACCAGACCCTTGCGGGACGGTAGCGACGGAAGAAATTCGAGGAGCCATTTCTTCAGCCGCTCCCGCGCCCCAGCCTGCGGCGAGAACCTGACGGTCAGCATGACCTGAGCAACCGCGGCGCCGAAACTCGATTCAACGCGGCACAGGCTGCGCACCATGTTGCGGTGGTGCGGCATGATTTTTCGCGACCAGGGCGTCGGATTGTCGAGGCGCTCTAGATACGGGACAGACGTGACCGTATCGAGCGCCACCGTTTCGTAAAGCACGAAATAGGCGTTGTTTCCATCCACGGAAACCCACCGCGATCCGCGCAGAAATCCAGGGATGGCCAGCCTTTCCGGCATGTGCTCGTGCGCGTGCCAGTCATCGAACTCTTCCTTGACGGCGTTCGCGACATCGCACCAGATCGTGACCGCCGCCTTGCCGAGCATCAGGCGCCTCCCATAGAAAGGAAATCGCGGGCATGAACGTCATTGCGCCGGCCGCCGGCGCTTCGTTGCGGGAGATGAAGCTGATCGACAGGATCTTGACGATCAGCGGCCCGATCAGCGGCACCAGCGCGATGATGCCGAGCAGCCAGGCAAACGCATTGGTGATCAGGCCCACAACCACCACGCTGCCGGCGATGACGCCGGTGTTGACATTCTGGTCGACCGCCAGCCAGGTCAGGCCGATCATGGCCACCCAGAGCAGCACCATCACCCGCCAGTTCTTCCACCAGTACTTCGTTTCCGGCTTTGCCTCGTGCTCCGTTTCGTACGTCATTTCGCCAGCAGCTCCGGCCCGATCTCGCCGATATTGCGCGTACCGCAAAGCTGCATGGTGCGCACCAGTTCGTCGCTGAGGATTTCCAGCGCGCGCCGCGCCCCCGGCTCGCCGCCGGCGCAGACGCCGTAGAAAGTAGCGCGTCCTATCATCACCGCTTCGGCGCCTTGGGCGAGCGCTTTGACGATATCCGAGCCGCGCCGGATGCCGCCGTCCATCAATACGCTCGCCTTGCCGCCGATGGCGCGCACCACACCAGGCAGCGCGTCGAACGAAGCGATTTCGCCATCGAGCTGCCGTCCGCCATGGTTGGAGACGATTACGCCGTCACAGCCCACCGACAGCGCGCGTTCGGCGTCCTCTGGATGCACCACGCCCTTGATGAGCAGCTTGCCCGGCCAGGCGCCGCGCACGCGCTTTATGACTTCCCAGTCGAGGGCCGCGTCCTGGTTGCGGCCGACGGAAGACACGAGGTTTTGCGTGCTTGCGTGATGATCCAGCATGCCGCCGAGGTTCTCGAGCTGCGGCACGCCGCGCAGCAGCATGTCCAGCGCCCAGGCCGGGCGCGTGGCGAAATCGAGCATGTTCCTGGGTGTGAAGCGGAACGGGATGGAGAAGTCGTTGCGGAAATCGCGCTCGCGCTTGCCGCCCACCGGCAGGTCCGCGGTCACCATCAGCGTGTCGTAGCCCGCCTTGCACGCGCGCTCGATCAGGCCCATGCAGTATTCGCGGTCCTTGAAGAAATAGGCCTGGAACCAGTGGCGTCCGGGCGCCTCGCTCGCAATGCGCTCGATGCTGGCAGTCGCCGAGGTCGAGAGCGTGAATGGGATGCCAAAAGCCGCCGCTGCCTTCGCCACCGCCACGTCACCGCCGCGCCAGCCGAAGCCGACCGCGCCCGTGGGGGCGATGGCTATGGGAAGTCCTGCTTTTTTTCCCAGTATCGAAGTTTCGGCAGTGACCTGGGAAACATCCACCAGCACTTTCCGCAAAAAAAGAACTCTCTCAAACGCTGCGCGGTTACCCCTCAACGTGCGCTCATCCTCCGCGCCGCCATCGATGAAGTCGAACACCGCGCGCGGTAGGCGCCGTTTCGCCGCGAGGCGCAATTCCTCGATGTTGAAGGCTTTCATGTGACGCGGTTGGCGAGGACGCCTATGTGCTCGTTGGCGACCTCGACGAGATCGCCCGGCCTCAGCGCCGGCAGCGTCGGGCCGTCGCAGCCGAACCAGACCACGTCGCCGGGATGCAGCGTGAGGTAGCGGGACATCCTCGAAAGGTACTGCGCGACGCTGAAAATCATGCCGGCCGTGCTGTAGCTGGAAGCCAGCTTGCCGTTGATCCGCACCTCGATAGTCTGCGCCATCGGATCGATGCCGCCAACGATCGCCGGCCCCATCGGCTTGAAGGTGTCGCTGTTCTTGGCGCGCCAGAGCGTGCGGTCGCTCTTCTGCCAGCTGCGCTCGCTGACATCGTTGCCGAGCGTGTAGCCGGCGACGCAACTGAGTACAGTTTTTTCATCTGCATCTTTCACTTTTTTCCCAATCACGGCGACCAATTCCCCCTCGAACTCAACCGGCCCGGGTGCATCCTTTGGGATCACGATGTCTTCGCCGCTCAGGATCAATGCGTTGGGCGAACGGTAGCCGATGTCGGCCTGCGTTGGCACTTTGTAGCTGCCGCCGTGATGCCGGTTGGCCCAGTCGATGTGGGCGCGGAAGTTCAACCCCGCGGCGTAGAAGTTGCGGACGGCATCCAGCACCCGCCTGTCGACCGCCCGCTTCATTCCGCCTTTACGCCCGAGGCCTTGATCACCTGCGCCCAGCGCTCGCTGTCCTTCTTCAGGAAGGCCGCGAATTCCGCCGGCGTATCACCGATGATGATGGCGCCCTGCGACTTCATGCGCTCGCGCATCTCGGGCTTCGCCAGCGACTTGCGCATTTCCTCGGACAGCCGGCTGACGATCGCCGGCGACGTGCCGGCCGGCGCCAGCAGACCGACCCAGGGCGCGGTCTGCACCAGCTCCGGATAGCCGACGTCTTTCATGATCGGAATGCCCGGGAAATCCGGATGCGGCGCCACGGTGCCGACCGCCAGCGCCTTCAGCTTCTTCGCCGTGATCTGGTCGGCGATGCCGACCACCGGGTAGAACATGAAGCTCACGCGCCCGGCCAGCACCTCAACGAGCGCAGGGCCGTTGCCCTTGAACGGCACGTTGATCATTTTTATCCCGGTCATGACTTCCAGCATCGCGCCGGCAAGGTGGGTCGAGCCGCCGATGCCGGAGGTCGCATAGCTGAGCTCTCCCGGCTTCGCTTTCGCCTGGGCGACCAGGTCCTTCATGGAATTGATCGGGCTGCTGGCGGCGGTGACCACCACCATTGGCAGGTTGGCGGCATTGCTGACCGGCGCGAAGTCCTTGAAAGGATCGTAATTGGCCTTGGTGCCGGGCAACAGGGGATTGACCAGCAGCGACAGCGAAGAAAACAGCAGCGTGTAGCCGTCGGGCGCGGATTTGGCGACGAATTCGGTGGCGATGATGGCGTTGGCGCCGGGCTTGTTCTCGACCAGGAAGCTCTGCCCCATGGCCTGCGTGAGGTCCTGCGCCACGAAACGCGCGATGACGTCGGTGGGGCCGCCGGCGCCGAACCCGACGACGAATTTGACGGGTTTCGACGGGTAGGTTTGCGCATGGACGGCCGCAGAGAAAAACAAGGCAAAAGCAATCAGTCGTCGCATCATGGTTCTCCGCTGTTGAAGAAGCGCGTCGCCATCACCTGGCAGCGCTTGATCAGCCTGTGTTCGTGCGGCAGGTAGTCGGGAATGGCGTTGTGGATGGTGCCGAAATCCTCCCACACCAGCACGTCGCGTTCTTCCCACCGATTGGCGTAGCGGTATTTCTGCTGCGTCTGGTGGGCGAAGAGGAATGCCAGGGTCTCTTCGCTTTCCTTTTCACTCAATTCATTTATTCTTATCGAATATCCCGGATTCGCGTACAGGACCTTGCGCGCGGTGATCGGGTGGGTGAGGAAGATCGGGTGCGACACCGGCGGCTTCGCCTTTCTCTGCGCATCGCTGAGCGGCGCGCGCCCGCTGCCTTCCCGGCCGCGCATCAGCTCCCAGAACTTGTTGAAGTCGTGCAGCACCGTCATGCCGTCGAGTTTTTTCTTCATCTCCCCGGGCAGGCCGTCGTAGGCGGCGTGCATGTTGCAGAATTCGGTGTTGCCGAGCGCCCTCCCGTCGCGGCGCGGGATCTTGATGCCGTAGAGCACATTGGCGAAGGCAATCTGCCGGCTGTAGGACATGTCGGTATGCCAGTCCTGCCCGGCGTCCGACAGGCCGACCGGCTTGCCGTTCTCGACCATGTTGGAAAGAATCATCACCTCCGGATGGCCGGGCTCCTGGAAGCCGCCGGCGACGTTGATCTCCAGGTCGCCTAGCTGCAAGCTGAATTGCTTTAAATCTTTTCCTTGCAGATGTTGTTCGGGAAAACGCAGTACGCCGTACTTCCCGAGCGCCTGCATGACCTCCGCCAGAACGTTCGCAGGCAAGGGCTTCGAAAGATCCAGGCCCTCGATGGTCGCACCCAGAGTTTCGCCGGTCGGCCGGACTTTCACCTCATGTTTCACCCCATAATCCTCCTCGTGCATTGTAACCACCGACGCCGTGCCCCTGCCCCATAGCCTGCGGGCGTTTCGCCACCGCGACTACCGGCTTTACTTCGTCGGCCAGGGCGTGTCGCAGACCGGCACCTGGCTGCAGATGATCGCCACCAGCTGGCTGATCTATCACTTGTCGGGCTCCGCCTTCCTGCTGGGGTTGGCCACGTTCATGCTGCACATCCCGCTGCTGGTGATCGGGCCCTTCGCCGGTGTCTGGGTGGACCGGCGCAGGAAGCGCCAGGTGCTGCTGGTCACGCAGAACATCGCCTTCGCGCAGGCGCTGGTGATGCTGGCGCTGCTTGCCTCGGGGCACGTGCAGGTCTGGCACCTGATCGCCGCCAACTTCGTGCTCGGCCTCGTCAACGCCTTCGACTCGCCCGCGCGCCAGTCGCAGCTGGTCGAACTGGTCGGCGGCAAGGAGGACCTGCCCAACGCCGTCGCCTTCAGCTCGATGCTGATGAACGGCGCGCGCTTCATCGGCCCGATGATCGGCGGCGCGGTGATCGCCGGCTTCGGGGAAGTCTGGGGCTTCGGCCTGAACAGCATCATGCGCTGCGCGGTGATCGCGGCGCTGCTGATGATCCGCGCCACGCCGCGGCCGGTGGAAAAGACCGACGCGCACTGGCGCGAGCAACTCGCCGCCGGCTTTCGCTACGCCTATGGCTTCCTCCCCACGCGCAGTGCGCTGCTGCTGCTCTCTGCGGTGAGCTTCGGGGTGCAGCCCTACCAGTCGCTGGCGCCCTACTTCGCGCGCGACGTGTTCCACGGCGGCTCGGAGACGCTCGGCTACCTCATCGGCGCGGGCGGCTTTGGCGCCGTCTCCGGCATGGTGTACCTGGCGATGAAGCCCTCGGTGCGCGGCCTGTTGACCCTGATTCCGTTCACCGGGGGCATGGCGGGCGCGGCGCTGATCGTGTTCTCCTGCGCAACCACGCTGTGGCTCGCGTTGCCGATGCTGTTTCTGGCCGGCATGGGCGCGATGCTGTCCGCCGCCTCGACTAACACCGTGCTGCAGACCATCGTCGAGGACCGCATGCGCGCGCGCGTGGTCTCCATTTACATGATGTCCTTCCTCGGCGTCGCCCCTCTGGGCGCCCTGTTCGCCGGCATGCTGGCTGAGCGCATTGGCCCGCCAACCACCCTTGCCCTCGGCGGGACGTTCACGCTGCTGGCCGCATTCACATACTGGATGAATCTTGCGAAAATCCGCGACGCGATCCGGCCGGTGTATCAAAGGCTGGGTATCGTTCCGCGTCCCGACGAATGAGGAGAGGCAGTCCATGAGCCAGATCACCGGCGCCGAGGCGATGGTGCGCATGCTGCAGCTGCACGGCGTGAAGCACATCTTCGGCCTGTGCGGCGACACCAGCCTGCCGTTCTACGATGCGCTCTACCGCCTGGAACATGGCATGCGGCACATCCTGACCCGGGACGAGCGTTCGGCCGCCTACATGGCCGACGGCTACGCGCGCGTGAGCGGGCGCGTCGGCGTCTGCGAGGGCCCTTCGGGCGGCGGCGCGACCTACCTGCTGCCCGGCATCGTCGAAGCCAACGAAAGCTCGATCCCGGTGCTCGGCATTACCACCGACATCGCCACTACCTCGCGCGGCCGCTATGCGCTCACAGAACTGGACCAGGAAGCGCTCTACCGGCCGCTCACCAGGCGCACCGAGGTCATTGACCGCGCCGACAGGCTGCCCGAAGCGGTGCGGCGTGCATTCCGCGCCATGACCGCCGGCCGGCCCGGCGCCGCGCACCTCGGCCTGCCCTTCGACGTGCAGAACGGCCAACTGCCGGAAAAGGACGTCTGGGCGGATGCGGAACTGGGCCGCTATCCTTCTTATAGAACTTCACCTGAAAAAAACATTATTAAACGCGCGGCGGCTGCGCTGGCCGGGGCGCGGATGCCGATGTTCGTCTGCGGCGGCGGCGTGGTCATCGCCGGCGCGGAAAAGGAGCTCGCCGCACTGGCGGAGCTGCTGGGTGCGCCGGTCGCCACCACCGTCAGCGGACAAGGCAGCCTGGCCGAGGACCACCCGCTCTGCCTCGGCGTGGTCGGCTCGAACGGCGGCACCCTGCCGACGCGCGAAGCGTTGGCGCAGGCGGATTTGGTGGTATTCGTCGGCTGCCGCGCCGGCTCGGTGACCACCGAGCGCTGGCGCACTCCCGCACAAGGTACGCCGGTGATCCATATCGACGCCGACCCGATGGTGCCGGGTGCGAATTACAAGACTGAAATTGTCCTGGTTGCCGATGCGAAGCTTGCGCTTGCCGAACTTCTATCCGAAATAAAACTTGTGGAAAAAAAGGGCGGCGCGCAGCTCGTCAAAGCCGCCAAAGAGAAGAAGTTTTCGGCATTCAACGAACTGGCGGCCAAAAACGACGTCCCGATCCTTCCGGAGCGGATCGTCGCCGCGCTGCACGAGATCCTGCCGCGCGATGCGACGGTGGTGTGCGACCCGGGCACGCCTTGCCCGTACTTTTCGGCCTACTACGAGTTCCTCGAGGCCGGCCGGCATTTCATCTCCAACCGGGCGCATGGCGCGCTCGGCTACTCGATGGCGGCGGGCGTCGGCGCGCATTTCGGCCGGCCGGGCACCAAAACGGTCTCGGTGATGGGCGACGGCAGCTTCGGCTTCACCGCAGGGGAGCTGGAGACTATCGTGCGGCTGAAGGTGCCGCTGATGATGGTGGTGATCTCCAACAGCAGCTACGGATGGATCAAGGCCGGCCAGAAGACCGGCTTCGGCGAACGCTACTACTCTGTGGACTTCACGCGCACCGACCATGCCCGGGTCGCGGAAGCGTTTGGAGTAAAAGCTTTTAGAGTCGAAAAACCGGAAGATCTCAAACCTGCGCTGGTTGCCGCCGCCGAGCACGGCGGTCCGGCGCTGGTGGACGTGATCGCGCAGCCGCTGCAGGATGCGAGGGCGCCCGTGAGCGAATGGATTGCCTGAGATGGGTGAAATCGTCCTCGATGCCATCCGCCGCCATGCGCGGGAGCGCGGCGGCGAGCTCGTTTACTGGGCGCCGGCTCGCACCTGGACCTTCGCCCAGCTTGACGAAGCCTCCAACCGGATCGCCCAGGGGCTGAAAAGCCTGGGCATCGGCGCGGACGACCGCGTCGCCTGCCTGACCAAGCTCTCCGCCGACTGCGTGGCGCTGGTGCTGGCCGCCAACAAGATCGGCGCAGTCTGCATGCCGGTGAACTGGCGCCTCGCGCCGCCGGAAATCGACTACATCGTGGAAAACGGGAAAGCAAAGCTGATGATGGCGGACGCCGCCTTCCCGTACGGAAAGATCCGGACTTTCATCACGGAGCAGTTTTCATTCTGGTACTCGCAGTTCGAGGCCAAGGATCCGGGCTTCCAGCCGGACCTGGACGATACGGCGCTGCAACTCTATTCCTCGGGCACCACGGGGCTGCCGAAGGGCGTGGAATTGACGCATCGCAACCTGATGGTGAGCATGGTCGAGTCGGTATCGAAGGCAATTGGCTACCACGGCGCGCCCGACGTGATGCTGAACGCGCTGCCGACCTATCACATCGCCGGCGTGGGGGTCGCGCTGCTCACCGCCTCCAAGGGCGGCATGAGCGTGCTCTACCCGGATTTCGACCCGGCGAAAGTGGTCGCCGCCATCGCCGAACACCGCATCACGCATTCCTTTCTGGTGCCGGCGATGATCCAGTTCATGCTGCAGGCGCCCGGCGCAGGGAAGGCGGACTATTCCTCGCTGAAAGGCATCTCCTACGGCGCCTCGCCGATCACCGAGAAGGTGCTGCTGGACGCCATGCGCACCTTCAAGTGCAAGTTCATGCAGGTGTACGGACTGACCGAGACCACCGGCGCCATCACCTGCCTGCCGCCGGAGGACCACGATCCGGCCGGCCCGAAGCAGCATTTGCTGCGCTCGGCGGGCAAGCCGATCGACGGCGTCGAGCTGCGCGTAGCCGACGGCGCGGGTAAGGACTGCCCCGAGGGCGAGGTCGGCGAGGTCTGGATCCGATGCCGGCAGAACATGCGGGGCTACTGGGCGAATCCGAAGGCCACCGCAAACGCCTTCGTCGACCGGCAGCCGGATGGCCTGGGCTGGTTCCGTTCCGGCGATGCCGGGTACCTGCGTGACGGCTACCTGTACCTGCACGATCGCATCAAGGACATGATCGTCTCCGGCGGCGAGAACATCTACCCGGCCGAGGTTGAAAACGCGCTGATGCAGCACCCGGCGGTGGCCGACGGCGCGGTGATCGGTGTTCCGGATGACCAGTGGGGCGAGGCGGTGAAGGCCTGCGTGGTGCTGAAAACTGGAATCCGGGCGACCGAAGGCGAGATCATCGACTTCATGAGAAGCCGCATCGCGCACTTCAAATGCCCGAAGTCGGTGGATTTCGTGGAAACGATTCCACGCAACCCAACCGGAAAAATCCTCAAGAGGGTGTTGCGGGAGCCTTACTGGACGGGCAGAACGCGCCGCGTGAACTGAACTGCAACTCAACTGCGCGCTGCGTGAGCCTGCGGAGCGGCCCGAGCTTCAGGGCCGTCCGCAGTTCACTTAACTACTTCTTTTTTTTGCCTTTTTTCTTGGCTTTTTTCTTCGCCATAGCGGGCTCCTTAAGGGTTTGGAAGTACTGTCACGCACGCTCCTCGCAAAGCAAGGCGCGCGCGATTCAAGCACCGGAATGAATCCCGGCGCTTTGAATTCGGAAAGCGGAAAACTACCGAAGAGGAAAAACGAAGCGCAACGATTGGCCTTGAACTAGGCAACGTTGCGAGATTTGGCAGTCATCACGGATGTGATTAATACCTGATTGTTGCGAAGTGTGCAACTTTGATGTCGCGCATTCTGGCGCCAACCGATCAGGATCCGAACAAATCATCGATCGGTTCGGGCTTGCGCACGCCGAATCCCTGCACGTATCCGGCCTTCAGCAGGCGCAAGGCAGCGAGCACCTTCCCGTCTTCGACGCACTCGGCGATCACGCCGACGCCGGTCGCCGCGCCGGCGCGCAGGATCGTCTTCAGCTTCGCGGCGGCGCTGCCCGAGCGCAGGATGTTGCGGACCAGGGTGCCGTCCACCTTGACGTAGTCCACCCCCAGCGCCTTGAACGCGTCGAAGGACACCGAGCGCCGCGCGAAGCCATCCAGCAACAGCTGGCAGCCGATGTCCTTCATCCCGGCGGCGAAGCGTTCGGCCGCCGCGCGCCGGTCCAGCGCATCGGTCTCGTCGATTTCGATGACCAGGCAGGCCGGCGCGAGCGCGGCCAGGCGCAGTTGCATTGCAACAAACGCCGCGAAGCCCGGCTCCTCGATGGTCTGCGCGGAGACGTTCACGCTCAGCCTGCGGAGGGCGCCACCGCCCTCGCCCAGCTTGCGCAGCGCGCTGCGCACCACCCAGCGATCCAGCTCGGCAATCAGCCCGTAGTGCTTGAAGGCGGGCAGGAAGTCTCCCGGCGGCAGCATGCGGGCCTCTTCCTCGCGCAGCCGCACCAGGACTTCGGCCATCGCCACGCCGCCCGGCGGCGCCAGGGCGACGATCGGCTGCGCATGCAGGCGGAAATGATCGTGGTCGAGTGCCGCGCGCAGCCGCTCCGCCGGATGTGCCCAGCCGAGCAATTCCGCATCCATCTTCTCGATGAACTGCGTCGTCTCGCCCGGTTTTTCAGTTTCTGACATTTCGCGATTGTATGCGGGGGAATAAAATCATTTGCATGGAACCCGAGGAAATCCGGCAGGAAGTCACAGATCGCGTGCTGACGATCACTCTTCAGCGCCCCGACAAGCTGAATGCGTTCACGCGGCGCATGCGCGACGAATTGATAAATGCCTTCGAGCGCGACGGCGGCGGCCGGGTTTCCCTGCGCATTTTCGAATCGAAAAAGCCCGTGATCGCGGCGGTGAACGGACCCGCCGTCGGCGTCGGCGTGACCATGACGCTGCCGATGGACATCCGCATCGCCTCCAGCGCGGCGCGCTTCGGCTTCGTGTTCGCGCGCCGCGGCATCGTGCCGGAGGCCTGCTCGAGCTGGTTCCTGCCGAAGGTGGTCGGTCTGAACCAGGCCGCCGAATGGCTCTATACCGGGCGCGTGTTCGACGCCGCCGAGGCGCTCAAGGGCGGCCTGGTGTCGCGCGTGGTGCCGCCGGAGGACCTGATGCCCGCGGCAATGGCGCTGGCGCGCGAGATCGCCGACAACACTTCGGCGGTGGCGGTCGCGCTGTCCCGGCAGATGCTCTGGCGCATGGCCGGGGCCGACCACCCGATGGAGGCGCACAAAGTGGATTCGCGCGGCATCTACGCCATGGGCGCTTCGCCCGACGTCGCCGAGGGCATCGCCGCCTTCAAGGAAAAGCGCCCGCCGCGCTTCACGATGAAGGCGAGCACGGACATGCCCGACTTCTACCCCTGGTGGGAAGACCGCCCCTTTAAATGAAGATCGCCATTCTCGGCGCGGGGCTGATCGGCGTCACTTCAGCCTGGTACCTGAGACAAGCCGGTCATGACGTCCGGGTCATCGACCGGCGCGACGGGCCGGGCCTGGAAACCAGCTTCGCCAACGGCGGCCAGATCTCCGCCGACCACGCCGCGCCCTGGGCTGGCCCGGGGGTTCCCCTTCAAGCGCTGAAATGGATGCGACGCGAGGACGCGCCGTTCCTCTTCCGCCTGCGCGCCGACCCGGCGCAGTGGCGCTGGGGATTCGAATTCCTGCGCAACTGCACCGCCGCGCGCTTCCGGGAAAACGCGGCGCGGCTGCAGCGCCTTGGGCAATACAGCCGCGCCAAGCTGCGGGCCCTGCGCCAGGAAACCGGCCTCCAATATGACCAGGTGACGCGCGGCATCCTGGTCCTGCATACCGGTGACCGGCCGTTCCAGCCCGGCTGGAAAACACCGGACGAATGCGTCGCCCTCGAACCCGCGGTCGCCTCGCTGAAACAGCGGCTGGTCGGCGGCGATTACTACCCCGGGGACGAATCCGGCGACGCCTACAAGTTCACGGCGGGGCTGGCGAAGCTTTGCGCGGCCAAAGGGGTGGAGTTCAAATTCGGAGTGGCCATTGAAGGTCTTGCCGTCCAGAACGGGAAAATCACTTCGCCCCAGATCCAAGCCGACGCTTTTGTCATTGCGCTGGGAAGCTACAGCCCCCTGCTCGTCCGCCCTCTCGGGATCCGCCTGCCGGTCTATCCGCTCAAGGGGTACTCCGTGACGATGCCGGTAAAGAACCCGGCCGCGGCGTGGACGGTCTCGCTATCGGATGAGGCGCACAAGCTGGTGCTTTCGCGCCTGGGCGACCGCCTGCGCATCGCCGGCACCGCCGAACTGAACGGCTACAACACCGAAATCAACCAGGTGCGCTGCGAAGCGATCGTGAAGCGGGTGATGGACCTGTTCCCGGACGCGGGCGACCCGTCCAAGGCGACCTACTGGGCCGGGCTGCGGCCGGCCACGCCCAGCAACCTGCCTGTCATCGGCGCCACGAAGTACGCGAACCTGTTTATCAACACCGGCCACGGCACGCTCGGCTGGACACTCGCCTGCGGCTCGGGCCGGATCCTTGCCGATGTCGTTTCGGGGCGCGCGCCGGAGGGGGATTCCGGCGGCGGCTAGAGGAGCGCGAACATGGCGACCACCGCCCCCGCCATGACGGCGGTCGCCAGCCAGCCGAGCACCCAGAGGCGCCGCTTGATGATGAAAGCGCCCATCACCGCCGGCTTCACCGCCAGCAGCATCATCACCACCATGATCGGCACGGCGATCACGCCGTTGACGATCGCCGCCCACAGCAGCATCTTGATCGAGTCGACGCCGGCCAGGTCGATACCGACGCCGAGCAGGGTGGCCACGGTAAGGATGAAATAGAAGCCGCGCGCCTCCGCCAGCGGCAAGCCGAGCCCGATCGGCCAGCGGAAGCTTTCCGCGACCGCGTAGGCCGCCGAACCCGCGAGCACCGGGATCGCCAGCAGGCCGGTGCCGACCACGCCCACCGCAAACAGCAGGAAAGCGAATTCCCCCGCCAGCGGCCGCAGCGCTTCCGCGGCCTGCGCGGTGGTCTGGATATCGGTGATGCCGGCGACATGCAGCGTCGCCGCCGTGGTGAGAATGATGCAGAACGCGATCAAGTTGGAGAAGATCATGCCGATGGAGGTGTCGAACTTGATGCGCTTGAAGTTCGCGCGCGCCTGCCCCGGCGCTTCGCGCAGCGGCTCGTCGCCGGGCGTCGCGCGCTGCTCCTCGACTTCCTGGGAGGCCTGCCAGAAAAAGAGGTATGGGCTGATGGTGGTGCCGAATACCGCCACCACCAGCGCGACGTAGTCGCGCGTGAACGAGAAGCCCGGCAGCAGGGCGCCCTCGAGCATCTCTTCCATCGGAACATGCACCACCAGCACCGTCCCGACATAGGAAAAAAGCGCCAGCGTCAGCCACTTCAGGATCGGCGCGTAGCGGGGAAACGGAACGAAGATCTGCAGGCCGAGCGACAACAGCGCGAACAGCACGATGTAGATCTCGCTCCTGCCGCCGACGATGAGTTTCAGCGCATTGCCCATGGCGCCGAGGTCCGCGGCGATGTTGATGGTGTTGGCCACCAGCAGCAGGGAAACGATGCCATACAGCAACGGCCGGGGAAACTGCTCGCGGATATTGGCGGCCAGGCCCTGCCCGCTGACGCGGCCGATGCGCGCGCTGACGATCTGGATGCCGATCATCAGCGGCGTGGTGAACAGGACCGACCACAGCATGCCGTAGCCGAACTGCGCGCCCGCCTGCGAATAGGTGGCGATCCCGCTCGGATCGTCGTCCGCCGCTCCGGTGATCAGGCCGGGGCCCAGCCGCTTCAGAAGCGGAATCCTGGGCGGGCGGCCTTCCTGCGGCGTTGCCGTCAGAGGCCGGCGTCCCGGGATCGAACTTTAGCGGCGACGACTGCGGACACGCTGATGCGGTGCTGGTCCTGGCCGAATGGTTCGATCGCGTCGCCGGCGCTGACCGATACCGGACTCATTCAGGCATGCTCACATCGCATGCCGCAGCAGTTCAATCGAAAACGTCATGAAGGCGATCCAGGCGACCGTGAACAGTATCGTGCGGGCACGGAACAGGCTGAATCCGGTGATGTGAACCACCGCATGCGCGGCGCGCGCATAGAAGTAAACCGCGGCCGAGTTCTCGGTGACCGAATTTGACACTCCGGCCGCGTTGGCGACCAGGACGACGATCGCGAAGGTCACCAGGTTCTCGACCGCGTTGACCTGCGCGCGGTTGGCGCGATTGACCCAGGGCGGCAGCGGCGAAGTCGGCGCCACGACGTAATCGGAAGGCTTCAACGGGCCGCGCGACATCACATAGCCGATGACCACCGGAATCCACAGAACCCCGGTAAGAATCGTTACAAGCAGGAGATAGGTCAGTTCGATGCTCATGTGTCCCCCCAAGGTTTCGACTTGCCAAGCCTAGCACCCGCCACCTGCATTACAGGCCGATATCTGAAAGCGCCGGGTGGTCGTCGGGGCGACGGCCCAGCGGCCAGCGATATTTCCGGTCCTTTTCCTGGATCGGCAGGTCGTTGATGCTGGCGATGCGCCGCTGCATGAAGCCCTGTGCATCGAACTCCCAGTTCTCGTTGCCGTAGGAACGGAACCAATGTCCCGAGTCGTCATGCCACTCGTAGGCGAAGCGCACGGCGATGCGATTGCCGTGGAACGCCCATAATTCCTTGATCAGCCGGTAGTCCAATTCCCTGGCCCACTTGCGGGTCAGGAACTGGACGATGGCCTCGCGGCCCGCCAGGAATTCCGAACGGTTGCGCCAGACGCTGCCGGGTGTGTAGGCCAGCGAAACCCGCACCGGGTCGCGCGTGTTCCAGGCGTCCTCGGCCATGCGGACTTTCTGCGCCGCGGCAGCCTCATCGAACGGCGGGAAAGGGGGGCGTGGGTTTTCAGTTGCGCTCACGATTTCACCTCGTCATGGATCAGGGACCGAAGCTGGAGCGGGCCTGGATTCCCCAGTGCCCGTCCACTTTCGTCAGGATGTAGAGCGAATCGTAGATGCCGATGACGCTGCCGTCGGCGCGAAAGCGCGTGTACGACAGCGCCACGTGCGCCTTGCTTTCGTTGCACTGGATCAGTTCCCGCTTCACCCAGCGGCTGTGCGACCAGCCGTCCTCCTTCTTCAGGCGCTCGAACAGATCCATGGGATTGCTGCCCGGCCCCTCGTAGACCGCTACCTTGCCGACCGCAATGCGCGGATGGGGAAAGTGCATGCAATGCTCCATGCCGGCCGAGTCGTAAGCGTTCAGGGCATCCATGAAGGCGTCGAGGACCTTGTTGCATTCCTGCTCGATGTGCGTCACGCCGGGCATTCGTCTCCGAACTCCTCCAGCGCAGACTGCGGCGCATCGGGCGGCGGGAACGCCTGGCGGAAGGTGAACGCCTCGGCGGTCGAACCTTTGCGCCGCAACGTCTCCAGCCGCGACTTTGCTTCCTCGATGGTGGGCTTGTGGCCCTTCGGCACCCACCACAGCACCAGAAAGGCCTCGTCCATCTTCTCGAACCACTCGCGCCGGCGCCGCATGATCACCACGTGCTCCGAATGGAAAACGAACAGCCGCAGCGACTCGGCGTCCTTCCACACGGACATGTTCACTGCCATGTTCTCGTTCTCCGGATAGGGCCGGACCGACGTGGCATTGCCCTCCTCCGTCTGGAAGCGCCAGACGAAGCCCGGCGTGCGCTCGGCGAGCGCGTTGATGGGGTCGAGGTTGGCGACGAATTCCGCCATCACCGGCCCGCCGATCGGGCCGCGGATGATGCCGATGTTGAGTTGGGCGAGCTCGTAGGCGGACATGGCGACTACTACAGGATGCGGTTGAACCAGAGCAGCGACAGCAGCCCCGACAGCATTGCGAACAGCGCGCCAAGGCCGGCGAGCAGCGCGCTGACCTCGGTTTCCTTTTTCTCCAGGCTGAGGCGCGAGTTGAGCGTCGCGTAGACCTTCTTGAGATCCGCGGCGGTGCCGGCGTGGAAGTATTCGCCCTGGGTCATGATGGCGATGGTCTTCAGGGTCTCCTCGTCCAGGCGCACGCGGAACGACCAGCCCTCGAAGCCGATGATCTCGCCCGAGGTGGTGCCGAAACCCACGGTGTAGACGCGCACGCCGCGGTCGGCGGCCATTTTCGCGATTTCGATCGGGTCGGGGCCGGTGGTGCGCTGGCCGTCGGTGAGCAGGATGATTACCGCGGAGCTGTAGGAGCCCGGCGGCACCGGCTTGAAATCCTTCTTCGGATCGGCCTTGCCCGCGCCGGCGATCGGCGCGTTGCGCTGCGCTTCACGCCCAAACAGCGCGGTGCTGACGTCGAAGCCGGCGTCGGGAAACAGCGTCGCGAGCGAAACGATGAGACCGCTGCCGGTGGCGGTGGCGCGTTGCAGCTGGATGCGGTCGATGGCGGCGGCGATCGCCTCGCGATCGTCGGTCGGCGGCTGCACCAGCGAGGCGGTGGCGGCGAATGTGACGATGCCGATCTTGGTCTTGGGCGCGGCATCCGCGACGAACTGCTTGGCCGCGTTCTGCATCGCCACCAGGCGGCTCGGCTCGACGTCTTTCGCGCGCATGCTGCCCGAAGCATCCAGCGCCATCACGATGGTCTGTTTCTGCGTCGGCAGCGTGACGGTGGCGACCGGCCGCGCCATCGCCACCAGAAGCGCGGCAATGGCGAGCAGGAACAGCGCCGGCGGCACATGGCGCCGGAGCTTCGAACCCGCCCCCATCGCCTCCTTGATCATGCCGAGGTTGGCGTAGCGCACCGCGGACTTGCGCTTGCGGCCCAGCAGCCAGGCGTAGCTGGCAAGCAGCAGCGGCAGCAGCACGAGCAGCCAAAGCGCTTCGGGCCAGAGAAAACTCACGCCACCTTCTCCAGGTGATGGGGTATGCCCCCGCCAGCCAGGCGGCTGCGGCGCTTGCGCAGGTCGGCGAAGCGCATCACCGCATCCACCAGGTCTCCGTCGGTGGCGAGTTCGAGGCAATCCACGCCGGCGCGCGCGAGCGCGCTGCGCAGCTCGCGCTCGCGTCGCTCGGCCACCGAGGCGAAGCGCTTGCGGAAGCCCTTGTCGTGCGTATCGACGAACAGCTGTTCGCCGGTTTCCGAATCCTGCATCAGCAGCATTCCCATATCGGGCAGCTCGCGTTCCAGCGGATCGTACAGCCGCACGGCGACGACTTCATGACGGCGGGCGAGGTGCGAGAGCGGCTCGGCCCAGCCGGGCCGGCTGAAAAAATCGGAGACGATGAAGACCAGCGAGCGGCGCGGCATCGCCTGGTAGGCGCTGCGCAGGAAGGCTCGCAGGTCGGTGCCTTCCGAACGCTGCAGCTCGGGCCGCTGCAGCAGCCGGTGCAGCACGCCGAGCACGTGGCGCCGGCCGCCGCGCGCGGGGATCACGGTATCCACCTTGTCGCCGTAGAAGAGGGCGCCGACGCGGTTGCCCTGGCGCGTCAGCAGGCGGGCGAGCACGGTGATGAACTCGGTGGAGATAGACCGCTTCTTGGTCTCCGAGCCGAAGTCGATCGACGGGCTGAGATCGAGCAGGAACCAGGCGGTGACCTCGCGGTCCTCGTGATACTCGCGCACATAAGGCGTCTGCATGCGCGCGGTGACGTTCCAGTCGATGTGCCGCACATCGTCGTGGTACTGGTACTCGCGCAGGTCGGCGAGGTCCAGGCCGTTGCCGCGGATCAGGGTCCGGTAATCGCCATGCAGCAGGCCGTCCAGACGGCGGATTACCGTCCACTCCAGCCGGCGCAGGATCAGCTCAGCTTTCGCAGGATTACGAGTGGGCGACGTTGACATGGGTCTCCAGCGGCTTCTCGGGCGCCGGAATCTTGCGCAGCAAGCGATGGATCAGCTCGTCGGCAGTGATCGCCTCGGCGAGCGCCTCGTAAGTGAGTACGAGACGGTGGCGGAACACATCGGGCACCAGGTCGATCACGTCCTGCGGCAGCACGTAAGTGCGGCTGCGCAGGGATGCCAGCGCGCGCGCGCCTTCGATCAGGTGGATCGGCCCGCGCGGGCTGATGCCGAACGAGAGGAACTTCGCCAGCTCCGGCAGCCCGTGCGCGGCCGGATCGCGGGTCGCCGCGGCCAGCCTGACCGCGTACTTGATCAGCGATGGATCGACGTACACCTTGCGGCACTCGCGCTGCAAAGCGGCGAGCTCTTCGGTGCTGCTCACCGCGGTCACCGCGTTCTCCATGCCGGTAACGCGCTCGACGATGACGAATTCCTCTTCCTCGCTCGGATAGCCGACCAGGACCTTCATCATGAAGCGGTCCACCTGCGCCTCGGGCAGCGGGTAAGTGCCCTCGGTCTCGATCGGGTTCTGCGTCGCCATCACCAGGAACGGTTCCGGCACCTTGTGAGTCTCGCCGGCGATCGTCACCTGGCGCTCCTGCATCACTTCCAGCAGCGCGCTCTGCACCTTGGCCGGCGCGCGGTTGATTTCGTCCGCGAGCAGCAGGTTGCAGAACACCGGTCCGAGCGAAGTGGAGAATTCACCCGTCTTCTGGCTGTAGATACGAGTGCCGACCAGGTCGGCCGGCACCAGGTCGGGCGTGAACTGGATGCGCCGGAAGCTGCCGTGGATGGTGCGCGCCAGCGTCTTCACCGTCAGCGTCTTGGCGAGGCCGGGCACGCCCTCCACCAGCAGGTGGCCCTGGGCGAGCATCGCCACCATCACACGCTCCAGGAAATGATCCTGGCCGACGACGATCTTCTTTACTTCGTAGAGTATTTTTTCCACGCTTTCCTCCAATCAGAACGGCGGCACGCCGACCGCCATCGCCGCGTTCTCGATCGGCACCGCGAAGCCGATGCCGACGAATACGCGCTGCTGGGTCGGGTTGAGGATTCCGGTGACGATGCCGACCACCTCGCCCGAGGCGTTCAGCAGCGGTCCGCCGGAATTGCCGGGATTCACCGCGGCATCGAACTGGATCAGGTTGGTCAGCAGCCGCTGGCCTTCGGGCGTGCGGTATTCGCGCTTCAGGCCCGACACCACGCCGGAAGTGACCGAGGGGCCGATGCCGAACGGGAAACCGACCGCCGTCACGTAGTCGCCGGGCGAAAGGCCGCTGGTCGACTGCAGCGTCGCCGCCATCAGGTCATCCGGAATGGCGGCCGCCTGCAGCACCGCCAGGTCGTCTTCGGGCCGCGTGCCGGTGACCACCGCATCCGACTCCATGCCCTCGGCAAAAGTGACGCTGATGCGCCTGGCGCCGGCCACCACGTGGATATTGGTGAGGATCACGCCCTTGTCGAGGATCACCACGCCGCTGCCGACGCCGGCCTGGATTTCGCCGCCGTCCGGGCCGTCATGGAATGCCCGCACGCGGACGACCGAGCCGCGCACCGCTTCGAAGGCCTTGGCCGAATGCGAGGGAACCTGCACGGTCTCAAGCGCCTTCGCCACCGCGGCGTCGATGTCTTCCTGCGTGAGCTCGGCCTGCCTGGGCGCGAGCCCCGACTGCAGCAGCACGAACACCAGCGCCGCCAGGCCCGGCAGCGCGGCGATCAGGGGTACACGGTATTTACGAAGGGTTTCTTTGAACTTCGGCTTGATAACCGCTTTCTTCACAACCACAACTTCACTCTTCGCCTTCGGGCGCGAACTGCTATAGAGGGAGGCGCGTTTCACGCTTCCGCGCCGACCGCCAGCGCTTCGGGTTGGCCGGCCTTCGCCGCCCGGATCGCGGCCCAGACGCGCTGCTGATTGGCGGGCATATCGAAGCGTTTTACACCTGCCTGGCGCAATGCATCCATCACGGCATTCATGAGGCAGGGCATCGAGCCGGTGACGCCGCCCTCGCCCACGCCCTTTGCGCCTAGCGGATTGGTCGCGGTCGGCACGGCGTGGTCGATCACCGCCAGCCCGCCGACCAGACCCGCGCGCGGCATGGCGTAATCCATGAAGCTGCCGGTGAGCAGCTGGCCCGAGTCGTCGTAGACCGCCTGCTCGAAGAAGATGTGGCCCGCGCCCTGCGTGACGCCGCCCTGCATCTGGCCCTCGACCACCTGGTGATTGATGATGTTCCCCACATCGTCGCAGGCGACGTAGGAGACGATCTCGGTCTCCCCCGTCTCGGGATCGATCTCGACCTCGGCGATGTGGCAGCCGTTGGGGAAGGTGCCGGGCACTTTCGGCCGGTCCTTGTAGTCGAGATCCAGCTTGCCGGGGTACTTCTTCGCCAGGGCGGAAATGCTGATGTTTCTGTCCGTTCCTTTTATCTTGTAATTACCCGAAGAAAATTCCAGGTCCATCTCGGCACTTTCCATCGCCTCGGCCGCGAGCTTCATGCCGTTCTTGACGATTTCCTGCGAGGCGGAGAACATCGCGCTGCCCAGGCCGTGCAGCGTGCGCGAGCCGCCAGTCGGATTCGCCGTCAGGTTGAATTCCGGCTCGGCGGTACGCAGGCGGATCTTCTCCATCGGAATGCCGAGCACGCCGGAAACGATCTGCGCGAAGGTGGTCTCGTGGCTCTGGCCGTGGTTGTGCGACGCCGTGCGCAGGGTAACGCCGCCGTCCTCCTCCCAGGTGATGTGCGCCTGGTCGTAGGGCGCGAAGCCACCCGGTGCGGTCATCTCGATGTAGGTGGCGATGCCGCGGCCGCGCAATTTTCCGTTTGCCTTGGATGTTGCCTTGCGTTCTGCAAAGCTTTTCCATCCGGAAGCGGAAAGAGCTTTATCCATGACACCCTCAAAATCTCCGCAGTCATATTCGAAGCCGCCCGCCAGCTTGTAGGGCATCTTCGCCTTCGGGATCATGTTGCGGCGGCGGAACTCGGCCGGATCGAGCCCGAGTTCGAGCGCCGCCTTGTCGATCAGGCACTCGAGCGCGTAGGACGCCACCGGACGGCCCGCGCCGCGGTAGGCGGCGGTCGGCACGGTATTGGTGAGCACCATGCGTCCACGCACATGCACGGCCTGCACGTCGTAGACGCCGCAGTTCACGTTCACCAGGCCGATGGTATTGACGACGGTGCCGGTGAAGGCGACGTAGGCGCCGAGGTTGGAGAGGTAGTCGAAGCGCATGCCGAGGATACGGCCGCCGGCATCGAGCGCGAGTTCACCCGAGTGCACGATGTCGCGCGCCTGCTCGTCGCCGAGGAACACTTCGGAGCGCGAGCCGACCCACTTCACCGGGCGGCCGAGCTTTTTCGCCGCGTACAGCAGCGCGCCGTACTCCGGGTAGGCGTTGAAGCGCACGCCGAAGCCGCCGCCCACTTCCTCCGCCACCACGCGCACCTTCTCCGGCGCGACGCCAAGCACGGCGGAGAGCTGGCCGCGCATCGGCCCGACGCCCTGGGTCGTCCCGTGCAGGAAGTACATGTCCTTCGCGGCATCGTAGGAGCCCATGGCGGCGCGCGGCTCCATCGGATTGCCCACCACGCGCGAGTGATAGGCGTGCAGCTTCACGATTTTCGCGGCCTTGGCGAACGCGGCGTTGGTCGCCGCCGCATCGCCGCCCTCGAAATCGAGCACCAGGTTGCCGGGCGCCCCGGCGTGCAGCTGCGGCGCGCCCTTGGCGAGCGCCTGCGCGGGCTTGGTCACCGACGGCAGCTCTTCGAACTCGACGGCCACCGCCTCGGCGGCGTCCTGCGCTTGGGCCGCGGTCTCCGCCACCACCAGGGCGACGGGTTCTCCAACGTGGCGCACCACCTCGTGCGCAAGCGACAGGCGCAAAGCCGGCCGCTGCTCGGAGCCGTCGCTCCACTTGAACGGCGCGGCGGCCGGAATCGGTTTCAGTCCCGCGTCCGCGAGCTCCTTGCCGGTGATCACGGCGATCACTCCCGGCATCGCCAACGCCGCGGATGCATCGATCGAGAGAATCCGCGCATGCGGCCGGTCAGAGCGCAGGAAATGCCCGCAGGCCTGGTTAGGCAGCATCCAGTCGGAAACGTAGCGCCCCTTCCCGGTGAGCATGCGCCCGTCTTCGAGCCTGCCCTTTGGTGCCCTGCCGAATGGAGTCATGGCAGAGATTTTCCATGAAATTTCTATGTCTTGGATAGGGCAATCAATATGCTGCACGGCGCGTAGTCCAAAAGCGAAGCGCCGACCGAACCTTTCCACCAGCGCGCGGCCCAAGACGTGCTCTGGTTGTGCCCGATCACAATCACGTCCGCGCCTACCTCCTTGGCGGCACGGCAGATTTCCTCCACCGGCTCGCCGACCGCGAGATGGCCCTGCGCCTTGAACCCTTTGTCGGTGAGGGACTTGATGCCCTCGTCGAGCACTGTTTGAGTGCGCTTCTTTTCTTCCTCGAGCAGTTCCTCGGGCACGAAGCCCTCGGTGAGAAAGAGGCTCGGCGGCATGCTGGCCACTGCGAGCAGATGCGTTTCGGCATTCAGAAAGCCGGCCAGGTCGGCCGCCTCGAACAGGGCGCGCTTGCCCTCTGCTGAGCCGTTGTATGCGAGAAGAATCTTGCGATACTTCATGCCCGCCTCCTCAGGTCGTGCGTGATCTGCCCGAGGAATTATATCCTCTAGAATTAGCACTCCATGCTCGATATTCAGCGCGCAGATCTTGTCGCCGGCGTCGCCGGCAGCGGCACCATGGGGCGCGGCATCGTGCAGGTGCTCGCCCAGTGCGGCGTGCGCACGCTGGTATTCGATTCCCAGCCCGGGGCGGCCGCCAAGGCGAAGGAAGCCATCGGCAAATCCCTCGCCGCCGTCGCGCAGAAGGGCCGCATCACCCAGGCGGACGCGGACGCCGCGCTCGCGCGCATCGAAATCGTCGATGCGCTCGCGGCGCTCAAGCCCTGCCACGTGGTGGTGGAGGCCATCATCGAGCTGCTCGCGCCCAAGCAGGAGCTTTTCAAGGCGCTGGAGGCCGTGGTTGCCGAATCCTGCATCCTCGCTTCGAACACTTCGTCGCTGTCGGTGACCGCGATGGCCTCGGCCTGCGCGAAACCGGGGCGCGTCGCCGGCTACCACTTCTTCAATCCGGTGCCGGTGATGAAGATCGTCGAGGTGGTGGACGGCGAACTCACCGAACCCTGGGTCGGCGACGCGCTGGTGGCGCTGGCGAAACGCTACGGCCACAAGCCGGTGCGCTGCAAGGACACGCCGGGCTTCATCGTCAACCACGCCGGCCGCGGCTACGTGCCGGAGTCGTTGCGCGTGCTGCAGGAAGGCATCGCGGATTTCGCCAGCATCGACCGGATCCTCGTCGACGCGGCGGGCTTCAGGCTGGGGCCGTTTGGTCTGCTCGATCTGGTCGGCCTGGACATCGCGCACGGCGTGATGAAGTCCATGCACGGCCAGTACTACGGCGAACCCAAGTATCAGCCTTCATACCTTGCCGACCCGCGCGTGGCGGCGGGCTTGTTGGGAAGAAAAACTGGAAGGGGCTGGTACAAGTATGGGAAAGATGGAGTGGCCGAAAAAATATTGGAAAAAGAAATACCTAAAAAAACTTCAATGCCGGTTTGGTGTGTTCCAGAACTGAAAGATTTTCTTTCCAAATTCGCGAACATCGAAAGCAAACCCGACCCTGACACGATTTGCTTTGTTGCCCCTCTGGGGCATGACGCCACGTCAACGGCAATTCAATTGCAATTGAAGGCGGAAAACACAGTGGCCATCGACCCCCTCTTCGGCTTCACGAAACGCCGCACGCTGATGACCACGCCGGTGACGAAGCCGGAAGTGCGCGACGCGGCGCACGCGCTACTCGCCTCCGATGGCGTGCCGGTGTCGGTGATCTGCGATTCGGCGGGCTTCGTCGCGCAGCGGGTGGTGGCGCACATCGTCAACGTCGGCTGCGACATCGTGCAGCAGCGCATCGCTACTCCGGAGGATCTGGATTCCGCGGTGATGCTGGGCCTGGGCTATCCGAAGGGGCCCTTGGGAATGGGCGATGCCATTGGCGCGCCCAAGATCCTCGCGATCCTTGAGGCCATGCAGAATTTCTATGGTGAGCCACGTTATCGCCCAAGCCCGTGGCTCAAGAGAAGGGCCAAGCTAGGCATTTCGCTTTTAACACCGGAGTAACCCCATGCTCGACGCATACATATACGACGGCATCCGTTCCCCCATCGGCCGCCACGCCGGCAAGCTTGCCGGCCTGCGCCCCGACGATCTTGCCGGTGAAGTGATCGCCGAGGTGGTGAAGAGGAACGGCGTCAAGCCGGAGGACATCAGCGACGTGGTGCTCGGTTGCGTGACGCAGGCGGGCGAGGATTGCCGCAACGTCGCGCGCTTCGCCACGCTGATGGCCGGACTGCCGCCCAGCGTGCCCGGCATCACCGTCAACCGCCTGTGCGCCTCCGGCCTGCAGGCGGTGACCGACGCCGCGCGCGCCATTACTGCCGGCGAAGGCGAGCTGTACATCGCCGGCGGCGTCGAGAGCATGTCGCGCGCACCCTTCGTGATGGGCAAGTCCGATTCGCCCTACTCGCGCGACGTGAGGATGTACGACACCACCATCGGTTCCCGCTTCACCAATCCGCGCTTCAAGAAAATGTACGGCGACCAGGCGATGCCGGAGACCGGCGACAACGTGGCGAAGGAATTCGGCGTCTCGCGCGAGCAGGCCGACGAATTCGCGCTCGCTTCGCAGAAGAAATACGCGAAGGCGGAAGCGGAGGGGTTTTACAAGGGCGAAATTCTTCCCATTTCACTTCCGGCCAAGAAGAAGGATTTCCCTCCCACCATAGTGGCGCAGGACGAGCACCCGCGCCGCGACTCCACCATGGAATCGCTGACCAGGCTGAAAGCGCTTTACGAAGGCGGCGTGGTCACCGCGGGCAACGCCTCCGGCGTCAACGACGGCGCGGCCGCGCTGATCGTCGCCAGCAGGGCCTGGGGCGAGAAAAACGGCAAGAAGCCAATCGCGAAAATCCTCTCCGCTGCCTCCGCCGCGGTGGAGCCGCGCATCATGGGCGTCGGGCCCGCCTTCGCGATCCCGAAGGCGCTCGAGCGCGCGAAGCTGTCGCTGAAAGACATGGATGTCATCGAGATCAATGAGGCCTTCGCCAGCCAGGTGCTGGGCTGCCTCGCGCTACTGAAGGTGGATTTCAAGGACCCGCGCGTGAATCCGAACGGCGGCGCCATCGCCATCGGCCACCCGCTCGGTTGCTCCGGCGCGCGCCTCGCGCTCACCGTATCGCGCCAGCTGCAGGAAACCGGCTCGAAATACGCCGCGGTGTCGCTCTGCATCGGCGTTGGCCAGGGCCTCGCCGTGATCCTGGAGAACGTCAAATGAAACGCGAGAAGATCAAAGCGAAATTCGTCTGGGACGACCCTCTCCTCCTCGACCAGCAGCTCACCGAAGACGAGCGCATGGTGCGCGATGCCGCGCGCGCCTACTGCCAGGACAAGCTCGCACCCCGGGTAGTCCAGGCCTTCCGCAATGAGAAAACCGACCCGGAGATCTTTCCCGAGATGGGCGCGCTCGGCCTGCTCGGGCCGACCATTCCAGAGCAGTACGGCGGCCCGGGGCTCAACTATGTCTCCTACGGCCTCATCGCGCGCGAAGTCGAGCGCGTGGACTCGGGCTACCGCTCGATGATGAGCGTGCAGTCGTCGCTCGTGATGGTGCCGATCTTCGAATTCGGCAACGAAGAGACGAAGAAAAAATACCTGCCTAAGCTCGCCAGCGGCGAGTGGATCGGCTGCTTCGGCCTCACTGAGCCGAACCACGGCTCCGATCCCGCCTCGATGGTGACGCGCGCGAAGAAAACCAAGGGCGGCTACAGCTTGAGCGGCTCGAAGATGTGGATCTCCAACTCCCCCATCGCCGACGTGTTCGTGGTCTGGGCGAAAGATGACGAGGGCGCGATCCGCGGATTCGTGTTGGACAAAGGCGCCCAGGGCCTGTCGGCGCCCGCGATCCACGGCAAGGTCGGCCTGCGCGCCTCGATCACCGGCGAGATCGTGATGGACAACGTGTTCTGCCCCGAAGAAAACGCCTTCCCCGAAGTGCGCGGCCTCAAAGGCCCGTTCACCTGCCTCAACTCCGCGCGCTACGGCATCGCCTGGGGCGCGCTCGGCGCCGCCGAAGACTGCTGGCACCGCTCGCGCCAGTACGTGCTCGACCGCAAGCAGTTCGGCCGGCCGCTGGCCGCCAACCAGCTGATCCAGAAAAAACTCGCCGACATGCAAACCGAAATCACTCTCGGCCTGCAAGGCTGCCTGCGCCTCGGCCGCATGAAGGACGAAGGCAGCGCCTCGGTCGAGATCACCTCCATCATGAAGCGCAACTCCTGCGGCAAATCACTCGACATCGCGCGCGTTGCGCGCGACATGATGGGCGGCAACGGCATCTCCGATGAATTCGGCGTCGCCCGCCACCTCGTCAACCTGGAAGTCGTCAACACCTACGAAGGCACCCACGACATCCACGCCCTCATCCTCGGCCGCGCGATCACCGGCATCCAGGCTTTCAACTAGACCCGCGTCAATCGGCGAGCCGCCACCCGCGAATGCCAAAAACGCTTCCTCGAAAGGTAACGGTTCGCAGGGCCGCAGCGAGAGATGAAAAGCGCTGGCGCGAGTTGTTCGACGGCTACTGCCGTTTCTACAAGCGCACCCTTTCGAAGCCGCTTACCCGCCACACCTGGGCGCGCATCGTGGACGAAGCGTCGCCGATCCATGCGATCGTCGCCGAGGATCGAAAGAACGGGGTCATCGGCATCGCCAACTACGTCATCCACGAGCACACGCTGGGACTTACCCCGGTCTGCTACCTGGGGGACTTGTTCGTCGATCCCGCGCAACGCGCGGCCGGGGTCGGCGAGCGGCTGATCGGCTGGCTGGTGGCCGAAAAGAAACGCGAGGGCTGGTCCAGGCTCTATTGGCACACGAGGCTGAACAATTACCGCGCCCGGGGCCTGTACGACAAGTTCACGCCGCATAGCGACTTCGTTCGTTACACCGTGTATCCGGACGCCTGAGACTTTGGATAAAGATCTCCCGAAGCTGTTTCTCGCTCTGGCGATGGCGTACTTCGTCACCAGCCTCGGGCATTTCAGCCATAAC
>JANXUV010000109.1 GCA_025356085.1 Betaproteobacteria bacterium | reverse complement strand
ATAGGCGAGCAGGTCCTCGATCAACTGCTTCATGCGCCCGGCGCCATCGACGATGTAGGCCATGAACTCCTTGGCGTCGCCGTCGAATTTGTCGCCGTAGCGCTTGCCGAGCAGCTGGGTATAGCTGGCCACCATGCGCAGCGGCTCCTGCAGGTCGTGCGAAGCGACGTAGGCGAACTGTTCCAGCTCCGAGTTGGAGCGCGTCAGCTCGTCGTGCGCGGTCTTCAGGGCGGCCTCGGCCTGCTTGCGGCTGTCGATGTCGTCGTAGATGGCAATCTCGTACTGCGGCTCGCCGGCCGGGTTGCGCTCGACTGTCAGCGTCAGCGCCACCCACACGGTCGAGCCGTCCTTGCGCAGGTAGCGCTTCTCCAGGCGCAGCGCGTCGATCTCGCCCGCATGCAGGCGCGGCCGCTGCTGGTCGATGACGTCGAGATCGTCCGGGTGCGAGATCTGCTTTCCCCTCAGTTGCAGCAGCTCGGCCTCCGTGTAGCCCAGGATCTCGCACAGCCGCCGGTTTACGCGCATGAAGCGCCGGTCCAGCCCGATCTGCGCCACGCCCGAGCCCGCCATCTCGAAGCTGCGGCGGAAAGTCTCTTCGCTCGCTCGCAGCGCCCCCTCGGCCTGCTTGCGCTGGGTGATGTCAGTCGCCGTGCCGACGATGATCCAGCCGGCCTCGGTCTGCAGCGCGCGCCGGCGCGCCTCGACCGGCACCTCGGTGCCGTCCTTGCGGCGGTAGCGGCCCCCCACCACGCTCGCGCTGGCGAAGTTGCCCGCGATCAGCGCGTCGTAATCGCGCTCCAGCGTCGCCCGGTCCGCGCTGAACAAGTCCATCGGCGTCATGCCGAGCATTCGAGATTTTTCCGACGATCGGCTTGGTGAGGCGGAAGCCCGGTGCGGCGATCATCGCGCGCAGCATCTCCATGTCCGCGGTGCGCACCACCGTGCCGCGCGGCGGCGGCGTCGCGCCGCAGATGATGCGGCCCTCCAGGTCGATCACCACGATGTTGGTCGCGTGCCCGTAGGTCTCGCGCAGGTCGGCCAGGTGCGGGTCGCAGTTGCCCGGATCCATCGCGCGGACCATCGGCCGCCTGGCCACCGCCTCCAGCGCCGCGCGCGTGGTGTCGACGTAGCGCGCCGTGCGGTCGGCGGTGGTGAACGCCATCTGCATCGCCAGCCCGGACGCATGCAATTCGTCGCGGCGGCCCGAGTCGTACAGCAGATAGGCGATCAGGCCCGCCAGCGGCGCCGCGACGATGACGGCCAGCAGCGCGAGCTCCACGCCAACCCGGCGACTGCGAACCAGTCTCTCCCCCATGCGCCAATTCTGCGCCTGCCCGGACGATAATGCGCTTATTCACTTACCGGAGCGCCTGAAATGCCCGCCGTCCCCTTGATCTTCCGCAGCGGCGCCGCCCTGCTGATCGCCGCTGTCGGCACGTTCAGCGCGGGCGCCCTCGCGCAGGCGCAGCAGGAGGCGCCGGTCTATGAGCCGACCACCTTCCAGGCGGGCAAGGACGTGGTCTGGGTGCCGACCCCGCAGGTGGTAGTCGACAAGATGCTCGACCTGGCCAAGGTGACCTCGAAGGACTTCGTCATTGACCTCGGTTCCGGCGACGGCCGCACCGTCATCACCGCCGCCCGGCGCGGCGCACGCGCCCTCGGCGTCGAGTACAACCCGGACATGGTCGCGCTCTCGAAACGCAACGCCGAGAAGAACAGCGTCGCCCGCACCGCCGAGTTCGTCAAGGCCGATCTCTTCGAGACCGACTTCTCCAAGGCGAGCGTGATCACCATGTTCCTGTTGCCGGCCATCAACCTCCGGCTGCGCCCGAAGATCCTCGCGCTGCAGCCGGGCACCCGCATCGTCTCCAACACCTTCACCATGGGCGACTGGGAAGCCGACGCGACCGCGGATCTCGGCGCCGAGGCCGGCTGCAATACCTCCTGGTGCACCGCACTTCTCTGGATCGTTCCGGCCCAGGCCGCCGGCGCCTACGACATCCCGCAGGGCAAGCTCGTCCTCAAGCAGCAGTTCCAGATGCTTTCCGGTACCCTGGTCAGCGAAGGCAAGACCTTCCCCATCGAAAGCGGCAAAGTGCGCGGCACGGAAGTCGTCTTCAAAGCCGGCGGCCGCGACTACAGTGGCAGAATGAACGGCAAATCCCTGGAGCTACGATGATCCGCACACTACTGATCGCCGCACTGTCGCTCGCCGCCGCTCAGCCCGCCCTCGCCGCTGCGGGCCGACGTGATGGCGATCGTCGAAGGCCTCACCGGCGAAATGTGGCCCGGCGTGCCCGTCATCCCCTCCATGAGCACCGGCGCGACCGACAGCCGCTTCCTGCGCAACATCGGCATGCCGGTCTACGGCGTCTCGGGCCTGTTCGTCGAGCCCTTCGACTACCGCGCGCACGGCCTGGATGAGCGCATCACCCAGCCCGCGCTCTACGCGGGCCGGGAGTTTCTCTACCGGCTGGTCAAGCGCCTGGCGGAATAGCCCGGGCTTTCCCGTTAATCCGCCGGAGCGGCGTAAGCCGGTTCCACGGCAGCCGAGCGGTACGCACGGTCAGCGCGGTCCGAGCGCTCCATGCGATCAGAACGGTCCTATTGCACAGCCCGGCCTGCATTACTGCTGCCTACCGCACATAGGAGCGATGTCCGGGTGCCAGCGGTTATCTCCGCCAGGTCTTCGGACGTTCCTTGGCGGTGAGTGCGTCCACGACGAACCAGAGAATGAGTCCCACCAGGCTCGCAATCAGCACGCAGAGCACCCAGGAAATCGCGACCTTGAGAAAATCCCAGTCGAAGGTCACCGACAACGCGCACAGGATCCCCAGGACCGCGCCGCTGATCACGAACGACATGCCGAGGACCCAGAATGCCGGGGCACCCTCGGCGAGCCACCGGTCGAGCTTCAGCCGCATCATGATCCACTTGATCATCTCATTCATTTGACGCTCCTCTTGGCGCCGACGGAGACGAATGCCATCAGGCAGGGCTCCCTCCTGGGCCTCGAGAGCCCCACCGTAAGGAAGCAGTCTTACACGGACCTGACTTTCGCAATCCGCATAGGGTAATCTTTCACCTTCACCATCCGGGAGGCGACATGAAAAAGCTCAGCCGCAGGGACGTCCTGAAAGCAGGTGCCGGTGTCGCCGCGGCAAGCACGGTCGCAGGATTCCCCTCCATCCTGCGCGCGCAATCCAAGGAGATCGTGATCCTCGGCCTGTGGGATCAGACCGGCGCGTTTGCGGATGTCGGCCCGATCAATGACCGCGGCATGAAAATGGCGCTGGAAGAGCGCGGCATGCAGGTGCTCGGGCGGCCGATCAAGTACATCACGCGCGACGGCGCCACGCAGGCCGGCACCTCCACGCGGCGCACCGAAGAGGCGGTGGACGGCGACGGCGCGAAATTCGTCATTGGCCCCTGGTCTTCCGGCGTCGCGCTGGCGGTATCCGAGGTCGCCAAGCGCAAGAAGGTGCTGCACCTGTTCAGCGGCGGCACCGAGGACATTTCCGGCGCGCGCTGCCACCGCTACTCCTTCCAGTGGGCGGCCAGCCCGTACACCGCGGCCAAGACCGTGGTGGATTCCTTCATGAAGGCCAACCCCAAGGCGAAGCGCTGGCACCTGTTGGTGGCCGACTACGCGTTCGGCTGGTCGGTGGAGAAGTACATCAAGGAAGTCGGCAAGACGCACGGCATCGAGTTCGTCGGCGCCGACCGGCATCCGCTGGGCGAGCGCGAGTTCTCCAACTACGTGCAGAAAGCGGCGGCCAACAAGCCCGACGCGGTGGCAATGGTCAACTTCGGCGGCGACGCGGTCGCCGGCGCGCGCGAAATCTTCAATTTCGGACTTACGCCCAAGGTGCCGCTGATCATGAGCTGGTCTTCGGGCGTGGAAGAACTGGTGCAGCTCTCGCCCGAGATCCGCCAGAACATCTGGGTCGGCTCCAACTTCTACTACACCGCCGACACGCCGGGCGCGAAGGAATTCGTCAAGAACTACAGCGCGAAGTTCGGCAACCCTCCCGGCTACGCCCCCTCGGCCGCCTACTCGATGACGCGCCTGCTGCTGGCGGGTTTCGACAAGGCCAAATCGCCGGAAGTGCAGGACGTAATCAAGGCGCTGGAAGGCATCGAGGTGAACGACATCGTCGGGCGCATGAAAATGGACGCGGCCACGCACCAGAACATCCGCCCCTACTTCTTCATGCGCTGCAAGCAGAAGGCGGCGATGAAGCACGAGACGGACTTCGCCGACATCATCGCCACCGGCGATGCGCCGCTGCCGAAGGAATACGCGGCCTGCAAGGACATCGGCAGCTTCTAAGTTTTGAGTTTCATCGCCGCACAGATCCTCAACGGGATCGCGACAGGCATGCTGTATGCCCTGATGGGGCTCGGCCTGTCGCTGGTCACCGGGATCCTCAACATTCCGAACTTCGCCCATGGCGCGTTGTTCGCCGTGGGGGCCTATCTGCTGGCGACAGTGGCGGTGGCGCTCGGAAATTTCTGGCTCGCCCTGCTCATCGCGCCGCTCGGCGTGGCGCTGCTCGGCCTGGCGATCGAATACGCGGGCATCCGGCGGCTGTACGCCGCGGGGCACGACTACCAGCTGCTGTTCACCTTCGGCCTGGCGCTGATCCTCAGCGAATCCATCATCCTGATCTGGGGGCCGATCGGCTCCAGCTACCTGCCGCCGGAAATCCTGCGCGGCGGCATGGACCTCGGCTTCACCATGTACCCGAAGTACCGCCTGTTCGTGATGGTGGCGGCGGGCCTGCTGATCTTCGCCACCTGGCTGTTCCTCGAGAAGACGCGCTACGGCGCCATCATGCGCGCCGGCATCGAGAACAAGGAAATGGTGTCGCTGCTGGGCATCGACATCCGAATGATGTTCACGGTCGCCTTCGCGATGGGCGCCTACCTCGCCGGCATCGCCGGCGCGCTCACCGCGCCGATCCGCGGCCTGAATCCCGGCATGGGCCCCGACATGCTCGGCATCGCCTTCGTGGTGGTCGCGCTGGGCGGCCTGGGCAATCTGCTCGGGGCGATAGCCGCCGGTCTCATCATCGGCGTCGCGCAGGCGCTGGTCGCCGCGTACTGGACGGAAGCCTCGACGGTGGTGATCTACGCGGTGATGGCCGTGATTCTTCTGGTGCGCCCCCAGGGATTGTTTGGCATTAGATGAAAAAACCGGTCCTCTTTTTGCTAGCCGCGGTTTTCCTGCTCCCCCTTGTCGTTCGCCCCGCCATCGCCTCGGAAATCTGGATCTTCGCCATCTTCGGCCTCGGCGCGAACCTGCTGATGGGCTACACCGGCCTGCTTTCTTTCGGGCAGTCCACCTTCTTCGGCTCGGCGGCCTACGTGGCGGGGTGGCTGATGAAGGTCCAGGGCGTCAACGCCTTCCTCGCGCTCGCCGCCGGGATCGGCGTGGGCGCGGCGTCGGCCGCGGTGGTGGGCTACCTCTGCGTGCAGCGCTCGGGGCTGTACTTCATCATGCTCACCTTCGCGCTGAACCAGCTCTTCTACTTCACCGCCTACCAGTGGACCAGCATCACCGGCGGCGAGGACGGCATGCCCGGCGTGCCGCGGCCTGAATTCTTCGGCGTGGATTTCAAGGATCCGGTGATCTACTACGCCCTGGTGTCGGGCCTGTTTCTGCTTTCCCTGTACCTGATGAAAAGGATCGTCGAGTCCCCGCTCGGCAAGATCCTGCAGGCCATCCGCGAGAATGAAGTACGCGCCGAGGCTGTCGGCTACGCCGTGCCGCGCTTCAAGCTGCTCGCCTTCGTGATCGGCGGCGCCTTCTCGGGCCTGGCGGGGGTGCTCTACGCGATGCTGTTCGGCATCGTGCCGCTGGAGTCGATCAGCTTCGTGTTTTCCGGCAACGTCATCTTCGCCACGCTGATCGGCGGCTCCGGCTCGCTGTATGGGCCGGTGATCGGCTCCTTCGTCTTCATCTGGCTCTCGGAATCCATGAGCACCGTGTGGGCGCGCTGGCCGCTGCTGCTCGGCGTGGCCTTCGTGCTGGTGGTGATGTTTCTTCGCGGCGGACTGGTTGAAGCCTGGACACGGTTCTGGACATGGCGCTCCTCGAAACTGAAAACCTGACCAAGTCGTTCGGCGCGCTCACCGCCGTCAACGGCGTGAGCCTCGCCATCGAGGCGGGCTCGC
>JANXUV010000148.1 GCA_025356085.1 Betaproteobacteria bacterium | reverse complement strand
CTGGCCGCGCAGCTTTCCAACGGCGAGTGGATGGCGAGCATGCCCGGCACCGACCAGCAGAAAGGCGTGCTGCTGAACTGCGTCAACTGCCACACGCTCGAGCGCGTGGCGCGTTCGCCGTACAGTGTCGAGAACTTCCTCAAGGTCGTGCTGCCTCGCATGCAGAGCTACGTCAACCAGAGCATCCCGCAGCATACGCAGCAGCGCAGGGCCGAGCGCCTGATGGAGGAGCGCGGCGACCAGCGCGTGCAGGTGTTCCGCGGCAACGCCGAGTACCTCGCCACCATCAACCTGGGCGAGGGGCAGAAGTGGAGCTACGAGCTGAAGACGCAGCCGCGGCCGAGCGGCCGCGCGACGCGGGTCATCTACACCGAGTACGACCTGCCGCGCCAGACGATCCAGCCGCACGACGTGGTCGTCGACGACCAGGGCGTCGCCTGGTACTCGAGCTTTGGCGAGCAGAACCTGGGGCGCCTGGATCCCAGAACCGGCAAGGTCACCGAATATCCGATCGAAATCACCAAGCCGGGCTTTCCGACCGGCCTGCTGGGCTTGCGCCAGGACCGCGACGGCAACCTGTGGATGGGCAACATGTACCAGGCGCGCATCGTCAAGTTCGACCGCCGGACGCAGAAGTTCACCAGCTGGAGGCTGCCGCCGGAGCAGGACATCGACGCGGCGCAGATCAACATGGTGAGCCCGCAGTCGGCGCACGTCGACGGCAAGGTGTGGACGCAGAACAACGGCTTCGCCGGCGTGCACCGGCTCGACCTCGCCACGGGCAAAATCGAAACCTGGGAGCCGTTCAAGAGCGCGCCGCCGGGCGAGCCGCACAACATCTACGACGTGATCCCCGATTCGCAGAACAACGTGTTCTTCACCGATTTCCGCCAGCGCCACATCGGCCGCATCGACGCGAAGACGGGCGAAGTGAAGCTCTTCGAGATGCCGTCGGCGGCCCGCGTCACCGCGCCGCGGCGCGGCCAGATGGACGCGCAGGACCGGCTCTGGTTCGGCCAGTACCGCGGCGACCGCATCGGCATGTTCGACACCAGAACCGGGCAGTTCCGCGACTGGCCGGTGGCGCCGCGCTGGTCTTCACCCTACGACGTCATGATCGACAAGAACGAGGAAGCCTGGACCGGCTCGATGGTCACCGACCTGGTGACGCGGCTCGACACGAAAACCGGCCGCACGGTCGACTACCTGCTGCCGCGCAAGACCAACATCCGCCGCGTGTTCGTCGACAATTCGACCAGCCCGGTGACCTTCTGGACCGGCAGCAACCACGGCGCCTCCATCGTCAAGCTGGAGCCGCTGGACTGAGCTAGCGCGGCAGCTTGAGGTGTTGCGCGACGAACTGCCGGACGCGTTCCCGGGCTAGCGAGGCGTACTTGCGATCGCCGCCTCGCAGCACGCCGTAGCCGCCACAGCCCTTCGCGTAGCGCGAGCGCTCTTCCGCGCTCAGCGTGCGGCCGTCCGGCAAGGCCGCATCGAAGGTGTCCAGGTTCTGCAGCATGAGACAATTCCTGGAGTTCTGGATCATGGGCATCGACTGGCGGGGAAAGTCCGTGTCGAAGCTGTGCAGGGCGCCTTCATAGACCACCAGTTCGATGCTCGTCCCCTGCCGGCCGAGGAGCTCGGCGTGCCCGCGGCAAAGATCGGCGCTCATGAAATCATCCTCGCTGCCGATGAAGTTGAGGATCGGGCTGACGGTGGTCTTCGCGTATTGCGCGCAGCCGCCGTAGAACGTGATGTGGAGGGCAAACCTGCCGGCGTCCGTGCCCAGCACCCCCGCGCGGTAGCGCTCGAAGCTGGCGCCCATCGCGGCGATGGCGCCGCGGGAAAACCCGATCACGCCGATGTTCGCGGGGTCGATGCGCGGGTCCTCCCGCAACGCTTTCAGCGCGCGCAGCGAATCCACCACGCCCGCTGGAAAGGCGAGCCGGTCGGCGCTGGATTCGGCGAGGCCGCGCGGGGTAAAGCTGTCGACGATGAAGGTCGCGATGCCCATTTCATTGAACAGGCGGACCCAGTCCCGGATGTCGGCCCCGATGCCGCGGCTGGAATGCATGATGACCATCGCGGGATGAGGCGCGGAGCCCCTGGACGGCAGCTGCAGCTCGCCGTAGATGCGGTCGCTGTACGCCGTCTTCCCCTCGAATATCGGCACGATCCGGCTGTCCCTCGCCGCGGAGTCGAAGCCGATGCGCTCGGCGTTCGCCGCTGCCGGGCCAAGGGCCAGGACCGCCGCGGCGCAGGCGATGAATCCCTTCAAGGCCGGAGCGGCGTGCAGGTCAGCCGCCCAC
>JANXUV010000140.1 GCA_025356085.1 Betaproteobacteria bacterium | reverse complement strand
AAGGCGCGTCACCTCGTCGCCCCACAGGAACTGGTAGTTCTCGATGCCGACCCATTCGCCGGGGCGGCCGATCTTGGCGTCGGTGAAGCCGAGCCAGGTGCCCAGGCCCAGCGGGTAGGTCAGGAAAACAAGCAACAGGGCGCCCGCGGGGAGCATGAACAGCCCCCCGAGGACGTTCCTGTTTTCGAGCAGTTTTTTCAACTCAGACCTTGTAGTAGCGCTCCGCGCGCTTCTGCGCGCGCTCGGCGGCTTCTTTCGGGGTCTTCGAGCCGCTCGCCGCTTCGGCCACCATGTCGACCATGATGAAGTCGGCGAACACGCCCGCGGAGGCGTAGCCCAGCTTGCCGTCATAGCCGCCCGGGCGCAGTTCCTTCACCGCATCGCGGTAGGGCAGGTGCTTCGGATCGACCGTCCAGATCGGGTTGTTCTCATAGGCGCGCAGCGGGTGCGCGACGTAGCCGATCGACGCCTGCATCCACTGACCGTACTGCTCGTCTTCCATCATGAAACGGAGGAACTCCTTCGCCGCCTTCGGGTACTTGGTGTACTTGAAGATCATCTGGTTGAGGAACAGGTGGAACGCCGCGGAGCCCCCCGGGCCCGTCGGATAGACGGAGTGGTTGATGTCCGCCGCCAGCGCCGCGATCTTCGGGTCCTTGGAGGTTTTGGCTGCGTAGTAGATCGAGATGCCGTTGTTGGTGCAGGAGACCTGGCTATCGAGGAACGCCTTGTTGTTGCTCGGGTCCAGCCACGACAGTGTGCCCGGCACGAAGGTGCCGTAGAGCTCCCTGGCGTATTCGAGCGCCTTGACCGTCTCAGGGCTGTCGATGACGACCTTGTTGCTCTTGTCGACCATCTTGCCGCCGAAGGCCCACACCACCCAGTGGCACCAGGCGTTGGCGTCGCCGGTGGCGTGGCCGAGCGCGAAACCGCCGGGCGTGCCCTTGGCGTGCAGCGCTTTCATCAGCTTCAGGAAGCCGTCGGTGTCCTTCGGGATGCCGTCGAAGCCGGCCGCCTTCACGTGGCTCTCGCGGTACACCATCATGCTGCCGGCAGCGCCCAGCGGAATGCCGATCCACTTCTTGCCGTCCGGGCGCAGATAGGCCTCGCCGGCGGGATACCAGCCGCCGTACTTTTTGCCGAGGTAGTTGGCGAGGTCTGTGACGTCGACCAGCTTCTCAGGGTAGAGGTTGGCGTCGTCGTTGGTGCCGAGGATGATGTCCGGGCCGGCGCCGGTGTTGGCGGCCACCGCCGCTTTCGGGCGCACGTCTTCCCAGCTCTCATTGTCGACCCGCACTTCGATGCCGGTCTTGGCGGTGAACGCCGCCACATTCTTCATGTACTGGTCGATGTCGCCCTGGACGAAACGGCTCCAGCGCAGCACGCGCAGCTTGGCGCCCTTCTCCGGCGAGTTGTTCCACTGGGCGTGCGCATCCTTCACCCAGATCATCGGCGCGGCCGCGCCCGCGGCAACCCCCGCCGTCGTCTTCAGAAACTCCCTGCGTTTCATCTTGCTCATGCCATCCTCCTGTCGTCGGTAAATGTGTTAGGCGAGCCGAGCTCCGCTCGCCGGGTCGAAAAGGAAAGTCGCTTGCGGTGCCAGGCGAATGCTTTCGCCCGGGTGAAACTCGTGGCGCTCGCGCACGACGGCGTTGACGTCGACGCCGGCGAGCTTGCAGAAGATCTGAGTGTCGGCGCCGGTCGGCTCGACCACCACCACTTCCGCGGGCAGGCCCTGCGGAGAAACCGCCAGGTGCTCCGGCCGGACGCCGAGGATGACGCTGCTGCCGCCTTTCACATCCGTCTTCAGCGGAAGCGAAATGCCGCTGCCGAGGTCAATGCCTGCGCCGCTTATTTTGCCGGGAATGAAGTTCATTGCCGGCGAGCCGATGAAGCCGGCGACGAACAGGTTTGCCGGGTTGTCGTAGAGCTCGAGCGGCGTGCCGATCTGCTCCACCTTGCCCGCATTCATCACCACTATTTTGTCGGCCATGGTCATGGCTTCGATCTGGTCGTGGGTCACATAGACCGAGGTGGTCTTCAGGCGTTGATGCAGCGACTTGATCTCGGTGCGCATCGCCACCCGCAGCTTGGCGTCCAGGTTCGACAATGGCTCGTCGAACAGGAACACCTGCGGCTTTCTGACGATGGCGCGGCCCATGGCGACGCGTTGGCGCTGGCCACCGGAAAGCTGGCGCGGGTAGCGCTCGAGATATTCGGTCAGGCCGAGAATGCCCGCAGCGTCGGCCACGCGCTGCTCCAGCTGCTCCTTCGCCACGCCCGCGAGCTTCAGGCTGAAAGCCATGTTGTCGCGTACCGTCATGTGCGGATACAGCGCATAGTTCTGGAACACCATCGCGATGTCGCGTTCCTTGGGCGCCAGGTTGTTCACCACGCGGCCGCCGATGTCGATCTCGCCGCCGCTGATTTCCTCCAGTCCCGCGATCATGCGCAGCAGCGTCGACTTGCCGCAGCCCGAAGGCCCGACCAGCACGCAGAATTCGCCGTCCTTGATGCCCAGGTCGACGCCGTGCACTACCGCGGTCGAGCCGAAGGATTTGTGTACGCCTCTCAGTGCAACGGCCGCCATGCTATTTCCCCGCCTCCTTCCAGTCCTTGCTGTAGCGCTTCTTGGTCATGTCCATGTGGCGGCGCATCGCGGTGCGCGCTGCCGCCGGCTCGCGCGCAAGGATCGCGGCCAGCACCGCCTCGTGCTCATCGGTGGTTTCCTCGGCCATCGCCGGGTATTCGAGCTTCATCTCGAGCGCGCGGTAGAGAGGGCCGACGCGCTGGTCCCAGAGCGTCTGCACCACCAGTTCCAGCGCGCTATTGCCGGTCGCTTCCGCGATGGCGACATGGAACGCGCGGTCCGCATCGAGCGGATTGTGGTGGCGCTTGGCTTCGCGCTGCAAGTCGGCGTGCGTCTTGCGGATCGAGCGCAACTGCGCGGCGGTGCCGTTCTTCGCCGCCAGCGCCGCGCAATCGCCTTCAATCATCCAGCGAGCGCGGATTACCTCGAAGGGCCCGGAGGCGCCATTGATCTCCACGGCGCGGCCGCGGCCGTCGGCCTGGGTGACATAAATGCCGGAGCCGACGCGCACGTCGAGCAGGCCCTCGACTTCGAGCGCGATCAGCGCCTCGCGCAGGCTGGGGCGCGACACGCCGAGCTGGCGCGCGAGATCGCGCTCGGCCGGCAGGCGCGCGCCAGGCGCCACTTCGCCCTTGCCGATCAGCGTGCGGATCTGATCCGCGATCTGGCGATAGAGACGACGAGGCTCGACGACCTGCAGGCGCATTTTCAGATTTTTCTTCCAGGTGAACGGAAATCCCTGAGCGAGCGCAGGGTATCGGCGCGGCCGCCGATTGGTCAAGTGGTCAGACCGATTTTTTTGTTGCTGCACTGCGCTACAAAGTTATGCACAACCCCGTGGTTTATAATTCGCGCCCTTCGGAAAAATCCCTTCAGGAGTTCGCAAGCGATGGCAGGCAGGCTCGCAGGCAAGGTCGCGTTCATCACCGCAGCAGGTCAGGGAATTGGACGCGCCACGGCACTCGCGTTCGCGCGCGAAGGCGCTCAGGTTTGGGCCACGGACCTCAATTCAAAGCTTCTGGCTGATCTGGAAGGCAAGAACGGCATCCGCACTAAGGCGCTGGATGTCACCGACGAAGCCGCGATCGGCAAGCTGGCCGCCGAGGTCGGGCAGGTTGACATCCTCTTCAACTGTGCCGGCTTCGTGCACCACGGCACTGTTCTCGACTGCAGCAACAAGGACTGGGACTTCGCCTTCAATTTGAACGTGCGCTCCATGTTCTGGACATCCAAGGCCTTCCTGCCCGGCATGCTGAAGAAGGGTGGGGGATCGATCATCAACATGTCGTCCATCGCTTCCAGCGTGAAAGGCTTGCCCAACCGGTTCGTTTACGGCGCCACCAAGGCGGCCGTGATCGGGCTCACCAAGTCGATCGCGGCGGACTACGTGAAGCAGGGCATCCGCTGCAACTGCATCGGGCCGGGCACGGTGGAGACGCCCTCGCTCGGCGAGCGCATCAACGCCTTCGCCGATCCGGTGCAGGCAAAGAAGGATTTCATCGCCCGCCAGCCCATGGGCCGGCTGGGCACGGTGGACGACATCACGGGGATCCTGGTGTTCCTCGCGTCCGACGAGTCGCGCTTCGCGACCGGCAACATGTATTCGATCGATGGGGGCATGACCATATGAAACTTTGTCGCTACGGCAAGAACGGCTTCGAGAAGCCGGGGATGGTGGATGGTGAAGGGCGCCTGCGGGATCTCTCCAAGGTGGTCGAGAACATCGGCCCCAACGAGCTGTCGCCGCGCGGCCTGAAGATGCTCGCCAAGATCAAGGCCGACACGCTGCCGGTGGTCGCCAATGGCCCGCGCCTCGGCGTCCCGTTTGTCGGCATCGGCAAATTCGTCGCCATCGGCCTGAATTACTCCGATCATGCCAAGGAAGCCGGCATGCCGATCCCCGCCGAGCCGATCGTGTTCATGAAGGCCACCACCTGCATCAGTGGTCCGAACGACGACGTGATCCAACCCAAGCGCTCGACCAAGCTCGACTGGGAAGTGGAGCTCGGCATCGTGATCGGATCAAAAGCGCAATACGTTTCGGAGGCGGAAGCTTTGGAATACGTCGCCGGCTACTGCGTGGTGAATGACGTCTCCGAGCGCGCGTTCCAGATGGCCACAGGCCAGTGGGACAAGGGCAAGGGCTTCGACACCGCCGGCCCGATCGGCCCCTGGCTGGTCACCACCGATGAAATCAAGGATCCGCAGACGCTGGACATGTGGCTCGACGTCAACGGCAAGCGCATGCAGTCGGGCAACACCCGGACCATGATCTTCAACTGCGCGCAGATCGTCGCGCACGTCAGCAACTACATGACGCTGCTGCCGGGCGATGTGATCTGTACCGGCACGCCGCCGGGCGTGGGGCTGGGCGTCAAGCCGAACCCGGTGTTCCTCAAGCCGGGCGACGTGATGACGCTGGGAATCCACGGCTTGGGCGAGCAGAAACAGAAGGTTGTTGCCTGGCCGGGCTAGGCTAGTACGGCGTCCCGTCCTTCTTCGTGTATTTCCATTTTCCGTCTGAACCATAGACGGCAACCACGTCGTCATCGGGGTAGCTGACCGAGTCGCCGGCGCTGCGGTCGCCTACCTCTAGAAACAGCAGGTCCCGTGCCGATCGGTTGACGAGGTGATGCGCGTCCCCGGTACCCGCCTTGAACCCCGCGCACATCCCGGTCTTGAGCCGCGTTTCGCCAGCGTTAGTGACGAGCGTCGCTTCGCCTTCGAGGATGTAGACGAACTCATCCTGCTTTCCGTGCGCGTGGCGCAGCGCCGATTGCCCGCCCGGCGCCAGCCGCGTCAGGTTGACGCCAAAGTTGGTCAAGCCGAACAAATCCCCGAGCATCCGCTTGTCGCGGCCCGCCGCGACCCGGGCGACCATCTCCGGCGGGAAAGGCGGAGCCGTCGGTTTGGCACGCAGTGGGGCGTCCAGTGCGGGGATAGCGGTGGGTGTTTTGGGAGAACTCATGCCGCATCGCAGTTTATGCCCGAGGCAGGGGAGCGCGCTACCATGGGCCTGTAAACCTGAGAAACGAGAAGGAGAGCGCCATGAACGAACGAGCCCGCCCCGAAGCCGTCGGCAGCACGACCACGCTGGAGAACTCGCCGTACTTCATGCCGTTCTCGATGAACCGCGCGTTCAAGAAGGCGCCGCGCATGCTGGCGCGCGCCGAGGGCATGTACTACTACACGCCGGAAGGCCGCAAGATTCTC
>JANXUV010000113.1 GCA_025356085.1 Betaproteobacteria bacterium | reverse complement strand
GGCGGCGTCGCCGCCATCAGCGTGTAGCCGTCGGGCGCGGACTTCGCAACGTATTCCGCGCCAATCATGCCCGTCGCCCCCGGCCGGTTCTCGACAACAAAAAGCTGTCCCAGTGCTTCGGAGAGTTTCTGACCGACGATGCGGGCCGCGGTATCTGTCCCGCCACCCGCGGGCCAGGGCACTACGATGCGCACCGGTTTCGCTGGATAGCTTTGCGCGTAAACGTTCGGTGCGCACAGGAGAACCAATCCGACAAGCACGATTCGCAGATGTCGCATGAAACGCTCTCCCCTGAACGTACCGCTGCAAGTGATCCACTGCCGATTATGTCCGCTTTGGGTCGATAGCGGACTATAGCGCGGGATCGAGCGCTGGACTTCGGGATAAACCGAGCGGACCGAATCGGGGAGGAGCAGAATGTCTGCTTTCGACGGCGGGCTCAACCGGTCGACGCAACACCCTCGCTTACTACAGGCAGGTGTTGAAGATTCAGGCTTCGGCGCGGCATGGCTCGATTGCGATCCGATCTTGCAAAAGCCCGACGGGAAGTAAGCATTGGTGAACCGCCCCGGCGATTAATACTGAATTGACAAGCTCTTACTCCCGCATTGTCCCAAACGGCAGGTGTTGCACTGACCCATTGAGACCACCGCCGAAAGCGGACATTCACCAGACTAGAGATAGGAAGGCTCAATATCCCGCTTTGCGGTCCACCACTTCCTTGAGCGGCTTGCCGTCGAGGAAGCGGCCCAGGTTGTCGGCGAACAGGCGCGCGACGACATTTTCGCGCTGCGGATGCGGACCGCCGATATGGGGCAGCACGATGATCCCTTCGGTGGTCCAGAACGGGTGGCCGGCCGGCAGCGGCTCCTGGCGGAACACATCGAGCATGGCCCCGGCAATCTTCTTCGCCTTCACCGCGGCGACCAGGTCGTCGTCCGTGATCAGGTGGCCGCGGCCGAAATTCAGCAGCCAGGCGCCGGGTTTCATCATCGCCAGGCGCCCGGCGTCCATGAAATTGTCGGTCTCCGGCGTGGCCGGCAAGAGCAGCAGCAGGAAGTCGGATTGGGCCAGCACTTCGGGCGTGCGCCCGGCGGGCATCACCTCGGAGACATTGGCCATGGGTTCCGGCCGGCGCCTGGTGCCGATCACGCGCAGGCCGAGCGCGGCGGCGATGCGGGCGACTTCCTGGCCGATGACGCCGAGTCCGAGGATCCCGAGCGTCTTGCCGGTCAGCGGCTGCGCGACGCTCGGGACCCATTTGCCCTGTTTCTGGTTCTCGACCGCCGCGGCATAGGGCTTGGCGACGTACATCAGCGCGCCGACGATGTTCTCCGGCATCGATTCCCTGTGGGTGCCGCGGGCGCAGGTCAGCACCAGGCTCGCCGGCAGGTCGGGCAACGCGAGCCAGCCTTCGACGCCGGCCATCATGGCCTGGGCCCAGCGCAGTTTCGGCATCGCCGGCAACAGGCCCGCCGGCACGCCGTATGCCCCCAGAACTTCGGCTCGGGCCATCTGCTCGGCGGAGGGCTTCTCCTTGCGGGGAAGGATGTCGACCGCCACGCGGTCAGCGAGGCCCGCGGCGCGGATTGCCTCGAGATAGGCGGCGCTCGAATCGGTCAAGATCAGGACCTGCGTGCGGCTGGTCACGGCGTGAATCTCCTCAAGTTTGCAATTCCAGTCCTGCGTGCTCGCGCATGGCGTGGAAATGAATGAGCGGCCAGTGCTTCTGCGTCAATTCCAGGTCGAAGCGCGAATTGAGCAGGTAGGCCGGTTCCTTCGCCGCGTCCGTCGCGAGCTTGTCCTGGTTGCCGTCGCAGAAGCGCTGCAGCTCGGCTGCCTCATCCGCGCTGACCCAGCGCGCGCCGAAGTAGTTGGCCGGCGCCATGCGAACCTCCACGCCGTACTCTGACTTCAGCCGGTGCGCGGCGACTTCGAACTGCAGCACGCCGATCGCGCCCAGCAGCAGGTTATTGCCGAGGACGGGGCGGAACACCTGAATCGCGCCCTCTTCGCCGAGCTCCTGCAGGCCACGGTTCAGCTGCTTGCTGCGCATTGGGTCCAGCAGCTCGACGCTGCGGAACAGCTCGGGCGCGAAGAACGGCAGGCCGGTGTATTGCAGCGACTCGCCCTCGGTGACGGTGTCGCCCAGCTGCAGGCCGCCGCGCGCGATGATCCCGATGATGTCGCCGGCGTAGGCTTCGTCCACGCGGTCGCGCCGCTGCGACAGGAAAGTCACCACGCCGGTCGGGCGCAACGACTTGCCTGTGCGGTTCACATGCAGCAGCATGCCGCGCTCGAATTTTCCCGAGCAGATGCGCACGAAAGCGATTCGGTCGCGATGCGCCGGATCCATGTTGGCCTGGATCTTGAAGACCACGCCCGAAAGGGCGGTTTCTTCCGGGCGCACCTCGCGCTGCAGCGACTGGCGCTGTCCCGGCGGCGGCACCAGATCGACCACCGCGTCCAGCACCTCGCGCACGCCGAAATTATTGATCGCCGAACCGAACAGCACCGGCGTCTGGCGGCCGGCGAGGAAATCGGCGCGATCGAAGGCCGGCGCCGCATGGCGCACGACATCAATGTCGCTCCAGGAGGTTTCAAAGGCGGCGCCGAACCGTTCCCTCAGCGTCGCTGCATCTGAAATCACTTCATCCTCGCCCCCGCGACGGTCGGCGCCAGGGGCGAAGACACGCATGTTGTCCCGGCGCAGGTCGTAGATACCTTTGAACTCCTTGCCCTGCCCGACCGGCCAGGTCAGCGGCGCGCAGGGCATGCCCAGCGCGCGCTCGATCTCCTCCAGCAGCGCGATCGGCTCGCGCACCTCGCGGTCCATCTTGTTGATGAAGGTGATGATTGGCGTGCCGCGCGCCCGGCACACTTCCAGCAGGCGCAGCG
>JANXUV010000112.1 GCA_025356085.1 Betaproteobacteria bacterium | reverse complement strand
GCCGCGGGCTGGACGCCGCCCGCGCCGCCGCCGGCCGCCGCCTGGACCGCGCCGCCCCAGGGGCGCGCAGACCTGCAGGTCGAATTCTCCTGGGCCGGAGAGACGGCGCGGCACGTGGGAACGGTGGTGCACGCCTGGCTTCAGCGGATCGCCGAAGCGGAACTCAAGGGCTGGGACGCGAAGCGCGTCGAATCCCTGCGCGCTGTTTTCGAGCGCGATTTGCATCGCCGGGGCGTTCAGTCGCCGGGTCCGTCCGCGGAGCTGGTCGTCGCCGCGCTGAAGAACGCGCTTGCCGATGAGCGCGGGCGCTGGCTGCTCGGCCCGCACCCCGTCGCGCTGAACGAACATCGCCTGCGCAGCCCCGGCCGCAGCTTCCGCATCGACCGGTACCTCGAGGACGCCAAGGGCGGCCGCTGGGTGATCGACTACAAGACGGGCGAGCACAAGGGCGGCAGCGTCGAGGCCTTCCTCGATGCCGAGCGCGAGCGCTACCAGGGGCAACTCGATGCCTACGCGAAAGCGAAACAGGGCGCGCGCCCCGCGCTTTATTTCCCGCAGCTCAAGGGCTGGCGCGAGTGGTAGCTAGGCGGGCGCGGCTATCGCGCGCATCTTGCCGACCACGTCGCCCATGATGCGCTCGAAGAACGGCACCTTGGGCTCTGCTTCCATCACCACTATTTCTTCGGCGCGCATGCGAAACGCCATTTCCGAGCGCGTGCACTCGACGTAGGCCTTCTCGCCGCGGTCGGCGAAGATGTAGCGGGTCCTTTTCGGGCTGATGAAGATCAGGCGCAGCGGCCGGCGCTGTTCCTTGCGCTCTTCCTCTTCGCCTTCCTTTTTACCCGCCGCTTCCTTGAATTCGACCCAGTCCCCCACCTTGAGGCTGTCGGGGCTCGCGCCGCGGCCGAAGCCCGTTGCGTCGGCGCCGGTGTCCAGCGCGGCCACCTGCACTTCGCCGGCGCCGTACGGGTTCCTGACAGTGATGTTCGACTTGAAGTCGAGCGAGACGGGTGCCGACAGTGCCGCCTTCGCCGCCTGGGGTTGCGGCGCTTCGCCCTTGCCTTTCATGGGCGTGCTCATGATCCTGGTATGGGTCTTCATGAGTTCGTCGAAAAACAATTCCCGCACGTCGTGCTCGATGCCGGCGACTTCCAGCCCCGCGCCGATGCGCTTGAGCAGCGCCGGCACCACGGTCGCGAGCTTGCGGCGCTCTTCCGGCGTGTCCTTGGGCTGCACGCTCCAGATCAGCTGGTCCATCGCCTCGAGCGCGTTCTTCCAGGCGCCGCTGGTCGGGCCCACTTTCACGTGAACGATCAGCATCAGCTTGAGCCACTGCTCGATGAGGAATTCGAGCACCGAGCCCGGCAGCGGATTGGCCTGCACGCGCGTGCTGATCTCCGCCTGCGCCACGCCTTTCGCCACTGACATCGCCTCTTCCTGGATGATGCGCTCGGCGGCCTCGCGCGACGCCGCTTCCGTGCGCTGGTCCTCGCTGGCCATCAGGGCGATCAGCTGCTCGCGCACGATGTCGAAAATGTCGACCTCGTCCTTGAAGCCGGTGATCAGCTCCTGCAGGATGGTCTCGAGATGGCCGTACAGAGTGCTGTCGGTGTTGAAGTCCGCCGGCAGGCGGATCGCGATCTCGCCCAGCGTGTCGAGCAGGAGCCGCGCCGGATGGGTCTTGTTGGAGAACAGGTCCTTGTCGGCGATCGCCACCTTGAGGATCGGGATCTGCAGCCGGCCGATGAGCCCCTTGGCGCCCAGCGGGATCTTCGGATCGTCGAACAGCTGGTCGAAGAGCCGCGCGACGATATCCAGCGTCATCGCGTCCATCTGGCCCATGCTCGCGCCGACGCTCGAGCCCTTCAGCTCGTGCAGGATGTTGGTCGTGCCCGTCACCGCCTCGCCCGAGGGCAGCGTCGCGCCCGCGCCCAGCATCGCGAGGCCGTCCATCTGCAATTGCGTGAGCGAGCCCAGCAGGTCCGCGCCCGCCAGCAGCGGCGGGCCGCCCGGCGTGCCGCCCACGCCCGCGCCTCCCAGCGACCCCGCGTTGGCGGACATCAGCTTCTGCAGCGTCGCGAACAGGTCCTGCTCGCCGATCCCTTCGCCCACTACCTGGTCGCCTTCGACCCGGACCCACTTCGCCTTGCCGCCGCTGTCCTTCTTCGCGGCGTTGTAGCGGATCACCGGCAGGATCGCGTTCTCGACCAGCAGGTCGTTCACCGCCTTGTAGACCGCGCGGATCTTGTCGAGCATCGGCTCGTCGAACAGCTTGAGGAGCACTATGCGCGCCTCGGCGCCGGGGCTCGCCTGCTGGCAGGCGTGCTTGAAGGCGTCGCAGATCGCCTGCGGGCTGAACGGGCTGTCCTCCGACTTCAGGCTGGCGTCGCCGAGCAGCACGCCCACGCGCTGGTCGAGGGCGTTGATTTCCTCCTCGCAGGCGCGGCGCAGCCGGGCCGCCAGCTCGTTGTATTTCAGCGACTCATCCAGGTCGTCGTCGGCGACCAGCGAGAGCTCGAGCGAAGAGAAGTCGGCGTCGGAAAAATTGCCGCCGATCTTCTTCGCCTTGTTGGTGCGCAGCTGGAACTCGCTCAGCAGGCGCGTGCGGAACTGCGTCTCCATCTCCGCGCGCTGCGCGCGCGCGAGATCCTTCACCGCGAGTAGGAGCTTCTGCGCTTCGCGGTCCTGGGTCTTGCTGGCGAGTTCCGCGAGCACCCCGCCCGACGCCTCAAGCATGCCGCCGAGCGCCTGATCCAGTTGCCCGGAAAAGAGATCGCGGCATTGCTCCAGCAGTCCGTCGAATACGGAGGTGCCCTGCATGGCCGTGGCCATCTCCGAATGCCCCATGTCAAAAAGTGTAGGGATTGTAAGCCATTGACGATGTGCGGGATTTAACGAATCCCGGGAAACTTCTTGAATTACAGGCAGTACTCGGCGCTACTCTGCGGCAGGAATCCCTTCCAGGCAGGCCCACCATGTCCCGTTTCAGCGTGCTGTTCGTTCTGTCGCTCCTCGTCGCCCCTGCCTTGGCGCAATCCCCGGCGTATCCGGCCAAGCCGATCCGCCTCATCGTGCCGGCCGCCCCGGGCGGCGGCACCGACATCGCCACGCGCAGCGTCGTGCCCGCGTTCCAGGACAACCTCGGCCAGCCGGTGGTGATCGACAACCGTGGCGGCGCGGGCGGCGTCATCGGCACCGAGATCGCCTCGAAGGCGGCGCCCGACGGCTACACGCTCCTGATGGTGTACGTCAGCCACGCCACCAACCCGACGCTGTACAAGACGCTGCCTTACGACACATTGAAGGACTTCGCGCCGATCGCGCTGGTGGCGCACGAACCCAACGTGCTGGTGACGCATCCTTCGGTGCCAGCGAACACGCTGGCGGAGTTCATCGCCTGGGCGCGGGAGGGCGCGGCGAAGGGCAAGCTCTCCTACGCCACCGACCCGGGCAGCGCGGGCTTCCTCGCGGGCGAGCTGTTCAAGCAGGCGGCCAACCTCAAGTCGATCGAAGCCATCCCCTACAAGGGCAGCGGCCCGGCCGCCGCGGACGTCGTCGCCGGCCACGTTCCTTATATGTGGTCGGTGATTTCGATCGCCACGCCGTTCGTGAAGGGCGGGCGCCTGAAGGCGATCTCGATCGCCGCCGAGCAGCGCGCCGCGGTGATGCCGGACGTTCCCACCACCGCCGAGGGCGGCATGCGCGACTTGGTCGTGAGCGGCTGGTACGTGCTGGTCGCGCCGGCGAACACGCCGAAGAACATCATCGACCGCCTGCACGCCGACATGTCCAAGGCGCTGAAGAACGAGGCCGTGCTGCAGCGCCTCGCCACCTCGGGCTCACTGCCGATCGGCGCCGGGCCGGCGGAGGCCGCGGCCCATATCCGCTCCGAGATGATCCGCTGGGACCGCGTGCTGAAGGCGGCCGGCGTGCAGCCGAACTGATGTGAGGTCAGGGTGAAATAGCGCTTCCGCGCGCGGCCTTCGCCGGTATATTTACCGCCTTGTCCGGAGAAACGCCATGAAACCCAGCCGCCTCTTTTTTGCCGCGCTCGCTTTCCTGCTTTCGCAGTCCGCCTTCGCCCAGCCTTATCCGAGCGCCAAGAACATAGCGCTGGTGGTGCCGTTCCCGGCCGGCGGCGGCACGGATATCGTCGCGCGCCTGGTGGCGCTGAAGCTGGGCGAGGCGCTGAAGACGAGCGTGATCGTCGAGAACAAGCCCGGCGCGTCGGCGCAGATCGGCAACAAGTACGTAATGGACGCGGCGCCCGACGGCTACACGCTGCTGGTGGGCACGACGTCGCTCATCAACGGCCCCGCGCTGTTCGGCTCGAAGCTCCCTTACGACCACACCAGGCAGCTGCGGCCGGTGATCAGCCTCGCCGACCTGCCGATCGTGCTGGCGGTCAGCACGCAGAAATGGAACTCGAAAACGGTGAAGGAGTTCGTCGATCAGGCGAAGAAGACGCCCAACCTCAACTACGGCTCCGCCGGCCCCGGCACCACGCTGCACATGAGCTCGGAGTGGTTCAAGCAGGCCACCGGCGTCGAGGCGCAGCACATCCCCTTCAAGGGCAGCGGCCAGTCGGTGCCCGCGCTCGCCGGCGGGCAGGTGGACTTCAACATGGAGAATCCCGGCCCGGCGCTGCCTCTGGTGAAGCAGGGCAGCATTCGCTTCCTCGCGGTCGCCTCGCACTCGCGCCACCCGCAATTCCCGGACCTGCCGACGTTCAAGGAAGCCGGGCTGCCCGACGTGAACCTCGCCACCTGGATTTTCCTGATGGCGCCCGCCGCCACGCCTGATGCGGTTGTAAGTCTTTTGAATAAAACAATAAATGAAATTCTTCAGCAGCCGGACATGAAGGACAAGCTGCTGCAGCAAGGCTTCGTGCAGACCGGCGGCACCATCCAGGAAATGGAGACGCGCATGAAGGTCGAGACCGAACTCTGGGGCGAGGTCATCCGCAAAGCCAACATCAAGGTCGACTAATAGCCATGCTCGTCAACTACGAAAAGCTGGGCCAGATCGTCACCATCATGCTGGCCAATCCGCCGGTGAATGCGGTGTCGACCAAAGTGCTGAAGGAGCTGAACGCCGCCTTCGACCGCGCCGAGCAGGAAAAAGACGCGCGCGTCATCATCTTCGGCGGCGAGGGTCCGAAAGCCTTCTGCGCGGGCGGCGACCTGCGCGAGGAGAAGGATTTCGGCGACCCGGAGAATTCGCGCGCCTTCCGCACCCTGGGCCGCGAGACGCTGAACCGCATCGAGAACGGCAAGCTGCCGGTGATCGCCGCCATCCACGGCTACTGCATCGGCGGCGGCACGGCGCTGGGCTGGGTCTGCGACATCCGCGTGGCGGCCGAGAATTCCGTGTTTCGCGCGGGCGACGCCTATCTGGGCGTGCTGCCGTCCTGGGGCATGGGCCTCACGCGTCTGCCGCGCTATGTCGGGCGCAACAAGGCGCTCGACATCCTGCTCATCGGCGAGAACTTCGGCGTCAAGGAAGCCCACGAGATGGGCCTGATCACCAGGATCGTGAAGCGCGAAGCGCTGATGGACGAGTGCATGAAAATCGCGCGGCGCCTCTGCAAGGCCTCGCCCACCGCGATCCGCGCCACGCGCCAGGCCGTCGCCGGCAATTTGCGACTGAGCTGGGACGACATGGTGAAGCTCGAGCTCGAGCTCTGCGAAATGATGTTCGCGCACCCGGATGCGCACGAGGGTCCCGCGGCATTCGCGGAGAAGCGCGAGCCGAAGTTTGGAAAAACTTCTTAACCCGGCATCCATCGCGATCGTCGGCGCGTCCGACAAGATCGGCCCCGGCTTTAACGCATGGAAAGCCCTCGAACACGTCGGCTTCCAGGGGCAGGTGTATCTCGTCAATCCGAATAAATCTTTTTTATTCGATAAAAAAACCTATCCAACCCTTGCTGACATCGACGGCGGGGTTGACGCGGTGTTCGTCGCGGTCAAGGCCGAGAGCGTGCTGGAAGTGGCCAGGCAGGCCGCCGCGAAGAAGGCGGGCGGCATGGCCATTCTTTCCAGTGGATTTGGAGATGCCGGAGCGGAAGGAAAAAAGCTTCAGGATGAATTAAAAGATTTTTCAGAAAAAAATAATCTGAGCATCTGCGGCCCCAATTGCCTCGGCCTGCTCAACTTCGCGGGCAAAACCGCGCTGTTCGGCACCTCGCTGCCCGACGCGGTAAAGCGCGGCGGCATCGCAGCGGTGGTGCAGAGCGGCTCCATCGGCATCGCGCTGCTCAACTCCGCGCGCGGGCTGGGCTTCTCGCACGTCATCACCTCGGGCAACGAGGCGGTCACCGCGACCGCGGACTATCTCGAAGCGCTGATCGATGACCCGGCGGTGAAGACCGTCATCGTCTTCGCCGAGCAGATCCGCAAGCCGCGGAAGTTCATGGCCATGGCGCGCAAGGCCGCGGACGCCGGCAAGCCGGTGATCGTGCTGAAGAGCGGCCGCTCCGAGCGCGGCAAGGCCGCCGTGATGGCGCACACCGGCGCGGTGGCGGGCAGCGTCGAGGCCTGCGACGCCGCGCTCGCCGCCAGCGGCGCCATCCAGGTCTTCAGCCTCGACGAGCTGCTCGAAACCGCTGCCCTGGTTTCTCAAATAAAAATCAGACCCGCGACGCGGAGCATCGGCGCCTTGTCCCTTTCGGGCGGCGAGATCGCGCTGGCGCTGGACGCGGCCGAGGAGAACGGCATCGCCTTCGCGCCGCTGGCCGAGGCCGAGGCGAAGATCAAGCCGCTGATGCCCGAGTTCTCGCAGCTCTCCAACCCGCTCGACCTGACCTGGGCGGGCCTCTACGACGCCAAGGTCGCCGAAGGCTGCGCCAGAGCCATGGGCGATCTGAAGGAGGTCGGCGCGCTGGTGCTGGTGCAGGACGCGCCCACCGGCCTCGGCGCCCAGCAGGCCGGGCGCTACGCCACGCTGCTCGCCGCCGTGGCGCGCGGCGCCCAGGCCGCCGGCAAGCCGCTCATCGCCGTCACCAACCTCTCGGATGAGCCGCATCCCGAGCTCGCGCGCGTGGCGGGCGAGCACGGCGTGCCGTACCTGCGCGGCACGCGGGAAGGGCTGAATGCGATTGCGAGGTATGCGCGCTGGTCAACCAGGGGTTTTCGTCCGGAAATCAGGAAGAATGAGGCCGAAAGAAAACCCGCGGAAAAACTTCTGAAGCGGTTCGCCGCCCCCGCCGAGCACGAAGCGCGGCAGATCCTCGCCAGCTACGGCGTCGCCGGGCCGCAGGAGAAATACGCCGCCACTGTCGAGGAAGCGGCGAAAGCCGCCACGGCAATCGGCTTTCCCGTGGTGCTGAAGGGCATGGTGCCCGGCATGATCCACAAGTCGGACGCGGGGATGGTGAAGCTGCGGCTCGCCTCTGCCGCTGAAGTGCTGGACGCCGCGGAAAAGATGTCCGCGCCCGGATACCTCGTGCAGAAAATGATGTCCCCCGTCGCCGAGATTCTCGTCGGCGCGCGCGTCGACCCCGAGTTCGGCCCGCTGATCGTGGTCGGGGCGGGCGGCATCAACGTCGAGCTCTACAAGGACGTCGCCGTGCGCATCGCGCCGATAGTCGAGTCAGAAGCCCTCGAGGCGCTCGCCGCCACGCGCATCAGCCGCGTGCTCGACGGCTGGCGCGGCGCGCCGCCGGCCGACAAGAAGGCCGCCGCAAAAACCATCGCCGCCGTGTCGCGCTTCATCGCCGACTTCGCGAGCGAGGTGCAGGAAGTCGAAA
>JANXUV010000086.1 GCA_025356085.1 Betaproteobacteria bacterium | reverse complement strand
GAGAAAAAACGACGGGTCTCAGTGTAAAATTTTCTTCCATATGGACAAACCCCTGTTGGCAAAAACCGCGGCCGCGATGGTCGCCAAAGGCAAGGGCGTGCTCGCGGCCGACGAATCGAGCGGCACCTGCGAGATCCGCTTCAAGACCATCAACACTCCCTGCACCGAGGAGAACCGCCGCGCCTACCGCGGCCTGCTGTTCGCCACGCCGGGAGTGGAGCAGTTCATCTCCGGGGTGATCCTCTTCGACGAGACCACGCGCCAGAAAAGCGACGACGGCACGGTGTTTACCGACTACCTGGCGAAGAAAGGCATCCTGCCCGGCATCAAGGTGGACACTGGCGCCAAGAACCTCGCGCTCTGTCCGGGCGAGAAGGTCACTGAGGGCCTGGACGGCCTGCGCGAGCGCCTGGCGGCCTATTTCAAGCAAGGCGCGCGATTCGCAAAATGGCGCGCGGTAATCACCATTGGCGAAGGCATCCCGAGCCATACCTGTCTTTATGCGAACGCGCACGCGCTGGCGCGCTACGCGGCGCTGTGCCAGGAAGCGTCCATCGTGCCGATGATCGAGCCCGAGGTGCTGCTCGACGGCAGCCACACGATCGAGCGCTGCGAGGAAGTCACCGAAGCGGCGCTGCGGGCGACCTATGCTGCGATGGCGGCGCACAACGTTTCCATCGAACACCTGATCCTTAAGACCAGCATGGTGGTTTCGGGCAAGACCAGTGCCCGCCAGGCCGGCGTGGACGAAGTCGCCGAGCGCACGCTGCGGGTGCTCAAGCGCACCGTGCCGGCGGCGCAGCCGGGCATAGTGTTCCTCTCGGGCGGCCAGTCGGATGTCTCGGCGACGGCGCACCTGAATGCGATGGCTTCTGCAAAGGGCTTGCCCTGGCCGCTTACGTTCTCCTACTCGCGTGCGCTGCAGAATCCGGCGCTGAATGCGTGGAAGGGGCAAAGCGCCAACGTCGCGGCGGCACAGCGCGCGTTCCACCATCGCGCGCGGATGAATAGCCTCGCGGCACAGGGAAAATGGAAGTCGGAACTCGAGAAGCAGGCGGCCTGATGCCATTATTCGACTCCCAGATCAAGAGCCTGCCCAAGCTCGGGCGCGGCAAGGTGCGCGACATCTACGCGGTCGGCGACGACAAGATGATGATATTGGTCTCCGACCGGCTGTCTGCCTTCGACGTGGTGTTGCCCGATCCGATTCCGGACAAGGGACGCGTGCTCACCGAATTGGCGGATTTCTGGTTCAAGAAACTCGGCCACGTGGTGCCGAACCATCTCACCGGCATCGACCCGGAGAGCGTGGTGAAAGGCGAAGACGAGAAATCCCAGGTGCGCGGCCGCGCCATCGTGGTTCAGAAGCTGAAGCCGCTGCCGGTGGAAGCGGTGGTGCGCGGCTACATCATCGGTTCGGGCTGGAAGGACTACCAGGCGAGCGGAAAAATCTGCGGTATCGAACTGCCGAAGGGCCTCAAGCAGGCGCAGAAGCTGCCGGAGCCCATCTTCACGCCGGCCACCAAGGCCGAGACCGGGCACGACGAGAATATCTCCTTTGCGCGCATGTGCGAGATCGTCGGCAAGGACGTCGGGCAGAAGGTGAAGGACATCAGCATCCGGCTGTACAAGGAAGCCTCGGATTTCGCGGCGACCAGGGGAATCATCATTGCCGACACCAAGTTTGAATTCGGCCTGAACGCGAAAAATGAAGTCGTGCTGATCGACGAAGTGCTGACCGCCGACTCGTCGCGCTTCTGGCCGGCGGACCAGTACCAGGTCGGCGTCTCGCCGCCGTCCTACGACAAGCAGTTCGTGCGCGACTACCTGGAGACGCTGGACTGGGACAAGACGCCGCCAGCGCCCAAACTGCCGCCCGACGTAATCGCGCGCACCTCGGCGAAATACCGCGAAGCTCTGGAAAAACTAACCGGGAAAAAGCTGTCATGAAACCGACTGTTGGAATCGTCATGGGCTCGGCCTCCGACTGGGAGACCATGAAGCCCGCCGCCAAGGTGCTCGAGGAATTCGGCATTGCCTACGAAGCCAAGGCCATGTCCGCGCACCGCACGCCCAGGGCCGTCATGGACTGGACGGGCGCGGCGAAAGCCAGCGGCATGAAGGTCATCATCGCGGCGGCTGGCGGCGCGGCGCACCTCGCAGGCGTGGTCGCTGCGCATACCACGCTGCCGGTGCTGGGCGTGCCGATGCCATCGAAGCATCTGGGTGGACTGGATTCGCTGCTCTCCACCGTGCAGATGCCGAAGGGCATTCCGGTGGCGACGCTCGCGATCGGCGAGGCGGGTGCGGCGAACGCGGCGCTGTTCGCGGTGGCGATTCTTGCTCTTTCAGATTCTTCTTTAGATAAAAAATTGTCTGAATTCAGAGCAAAACAAACCGACGCGGTACTGAAGGCACCGCCGCTAAAGTTGTGAGCTCCGCAGTCCGCCGCGCGGCGGAGGTTCTGCGCGCGGGCGGACTGGTCGCTTTCCCGACCGAAACCGTCTACGGACTGGGTGCGGACGCCTCCAGCGCCGAAGCCGTCGCGCGCCTGTACGCGGCAAAGGGCCGCCCGGCCGACCATCCTGTCATCGTCCATTTCGCCAGCGCTGACGGCGCCTTCACGTTCGCGCGGGAGATTCCGGATGCGGCGCACAAGCTCGCCGGACAGTTCTGGCCCGGGCCACTGACGATGGTGCTGAAACGCTCGCCGCTGGCGAAGGATTTCGTCACCGGCGGCCAGGACAGCGTGGGCCTGCGCGTGCCTTCGCATCCGGTCGCGCAGGCGCTGCTGCGCGAATTCGACGGTGGCGTGGCGGCGCCGTCCGCGAACCGCTTCGGCAATGTCAGTGCGACGACAGCCGCGCACGTCGTTGAAGAACTGGACGCAGAGTTCGTGCTGGATGGCGGGCCGTCCGAAGTCGGCATCGAATCGACCATTATTGATGTTTCTTCCTTAAAGCTGGTGTTGCTCAGACCTGGAAGCATCTCGAAAGAACGGATTCAAGATCTATTGAAGATAACGATCCACGAAAAGAAATCCAATTCCCCTCGTCATTCCGGTGGGCTGGAACGCCATTACGCGCCGAAAACTCCCGCGATGCTGGTGCCGCCACATGAACTGGATGCCGAAATCGCAAGGCGCGTCGATACGGTGGCGGTCCTCGCTTTCTCCAAACCGGACGAGCGCGTCGACTACTGGATCCGCATGCCGAAGGAGCCGCAGGCCTATGCGCAACGGCTGTACGCGGCCTTGCGCGAACTGGATTCAGCGAGATGCGCGACAATCCTGATCGAATCACCACCGGAGACTGCGGAATGGATTGCCGTCAGGGACCGATTGCAACGAGCTGCCGGTTAGCCGCGGTATTGCTGCTCGCCATGCTGAGCGGCGGTTGCGCCGTGGGGGTCGCCACCAGCAGCGGGGTTGCCACCGTTTGGAACGCCGTGTTCCTGATCGGGGTATCGAGTGGAGCCAGCTACGAAGGCTCTGTGCCCGGGCTCGACCCCGACCGGCGTGTGCAGGTGCAGGATTGCAGCAAGCCGATCGAGGACTCTGCCGCCAACCTGAAGTGCCGCTGACTATTCTTTTTGCGGACCCGGTTTGCCATCTTCGACCACGAAGCGTGCCAGTACCTGGGCCCGCGCTTCGGGTTTCTTGACGGTTTCGAGACCGACCATCTCTGCCGTAAAGCGCCCGCCGGCGATACTGGCGCGGATGTAGCCGCGATGGTCGCTGCGCCCGTACTTCATGTGCGGGTTCTCCGGCAGCAGCGCATCCACCTGCTTCTGCGCCGCACCCTGCGAGGTGATTGAAGTGCCGCAGAACTCGCTCGCCACCACCGGCGACTTGTCGTCGTCGAAGTCGGGCTTCAGGTCCGCGACCCAGTGCATGTGCACGTCGCCGCCGATGACCACCGGGTTCGAGAGCCGCGTTGCCGCCATCGACTCGAGAAGTTTCCTGCGGGCCGCCGGGTAACCATCCCAGCCGTCGGTCCAGAACTGCCGGCCTTCGCCCAGCTTGCGGTCGAGTTGCGCCATCAGTGTTTGCTGGGTCAGGATGTTCCAGCCCGCCTTGGACTCCGTGAACGCGCGCTCCAGCCAGGCTTCCTGCTCGGCGCCCAGCATGGTGCGTGAAGCGTCCGCGATCGCGTGGCAGGCTTCCGGGTCGAGCACGGTCGAACCGCCCGCCTTCGAGGGACAGACCTGCGGCGCGCGGTACTGGCGGTCGTCGACGATCATGAAATTCGCCAGCCGGCCCCAATTCGCGACGGTGTAGATCCTCATGTCCGGACCGTTCGGGCGCATGAAGAAAGGCAGCGGCATGTGCTCGTAGTAGGCCCGGTAGGCTGCCGCGCGGCGCGCAAGGAACGGCTCGCGCGGCATGCCGTCTTCGGGGCGATCGTTGGCGTAGTCGTTGTCGACCTCGTGATCGTCCCAGGTAAAGATCCATGGGCAGGCCAGGTGCGCCTTCTGCAGGTCGGGATCGCTTTTGTAGAGGGCGTAGCGGGCGCGGTATTCCTCGAGCGAGTAAGGCTCGCCCGCGTCGTGCTTGCGCACATGGTCGCGCCCCCAGGACGACTCGTAGATGTAGTCGCCGAGGAAAGTGACCAAGTCGAGGTCGTCGCCCGCCATGTGGCGGTACGCGGTGAACCATCCCTGTTCGTACTGCTGGCAGGAAGCGACGGCGAAGCGCAGGCGCGGCGCGAGCGCCGCCGGCGACGGCGCCGTGCGCGTGCGGCCGACCGGGCTCAGCGCATCGCCGGCCCGAAAGCGGTACCAGTACCAGCAGTCGGGAGCGAGCCCGCGCGGCTCGACGTGCACCGAATGGGCCCACGCCGGGTCCGCTTCGGCGACGCCGCTTGCGACGACGCTGCGCATCGACTCGTCGGAGGCGATTTCCCAGCGCACCGGCACTGTCGCCATGCCGAGGTCGGCAATCAGCCGGGTCCAGAGCACCATGCCGTCCGGGCGCGGATAGCCCGAGGCGATGCCGAGCTTGAACGGGTCGTCCGGAAAGCGCGGCGTCTGCAGTTGCGCGCAGACGGGCGCGGAATGCGAAACACCGAGGGCGGCGAGGGCCTGCAGGAAGCGTCGGCGGTCGAGCATGACGGGAGGATAACCGCACTTTATTGCGATAATGTTCGCGCTGGAGAATCCATGAAACTGGCGGGCTTGCTGGGAAGGCATCAGCCTCGCCGAGAAAGCGGCGAGATTCTTCGGGCTGAATCGCTGAAATCCCGGCGCAGATATCTGCGCTAGGCGCGCCATTCGTTGCCCCGCAACGGCGCTGAGAAGAGCAATTCCGCCGACTTGCGTTTCTCGATCACCAGCGCCATCGGGTACCAGTGCACCGAGTGGATCGCGGCCTGAAACGGCGTCGCCACGATTGCGTCCACGCCGCCGGCGCCGGTCTCGATCTTCCCCGCATTCAGGCGATGGCAAAGCGAACATGCAAATTCAGCGAAACGGTTTCCTGCGCCATGTACGTCCTCGCAAATGTAGACGCCGCCGGGCAGGATGTGGGGCAGCATTTCCTCAAGCGTAGCCGCCTGTTGCTCCGGCTGATGCCCTCCGTCATCGATCAGGACGTCCACCCGCGGCACCGTCTCGCGAAACCGCTTCCACATGGCCCGGTCCGCCTGGTCGCCGATGTGTATGGTGCTGTCGGGGCTGCCAAATGCCTCGCACTCCGAATCGATGTCGATTCCGTGCACGTGGCAGCCGGGGCCGAAATACTGGCGCCACATCGGCAAGCTGCCGCCGCTGAACACACCGACCTCCACTACCACGGGGCGGCGGCCGACGAATTTGTCCAGATGGCGATGGTAGATCTCGAAGTAATGCAACCACTTTTGCAGCCCCGGCCCGGCGACCTGACCGTCGACATACGCCCGCAGCGCATTCGGCAAGGCGTTCTCGCCCGCTGCGGTGGGCCCGGTTGGCGGCGATCGCTCCGGCGCGACTCCTTGCCAGCGATCCGCCAGTCTCGCACCGCGAAACCGCCACGGCAGACCGGCCATCGTTTGGTACAAGCTAGCTAGCCCTTTTCGCAAGGTTCCACGATCCGGGACAATGGCCATAGAGCGATTTTCGCATGGACCAGTCCGCGCCCTGTCTTTTCCCGCAGGTGGGCCAGGCCTGCGTGCATCGGCGAGGGCGGCGGGCGAAGTTGCGAATAGAATTGCGAGTCCAGTCGCGGAGGTTCGAATGATCCATTTTGTCGTGCATGAAGAGGGCGACGGCGTCGGCGTCGTCGTCGTCGAGGGCGTGAAGGCGGGCCAGGATCTGGTCGGCTGGATCATGGAAGACGACAAGGAAATCAAGATGACCGCCCGGAGCGACATCCCGATCGGCCACAAGCTCGCGCTGAAGGACTACAAGCCGGGCGACACCGTGATCAAGTACGGCGTCGACATCGGCAAGGTGGTGGCGCCGATCGCGCGCGGCGAGCACACGCACGTGCAGAACCTCAAAACCAAGCGCTGGTAGGGCACATGGACCTTTCGAAAGCAACTTTCCGGGGCTACAAGCGCGAAAACGGCCGCGTCGGAGTGCGCAACCACGTCCTGATCCTGCCGGTAGACGACCTGTCCAATGCCGCCGCCGAGGCGGTGGCGAACAACATCAAGGGCACCATCGCCATCCCGCATCCCTACGGGCGGCTGCAGTTCGGCGCCGACCTGGACTTGCATTTCCGCACCCTGATCGGCACCGGCTGCAACCCGAACGTCGCCGCGGTGGTGGTGATCTGCATCGAGGATGGCTGGGCGAAGAAAGTGGCCGACGGCATCAAGACGACCGGAAAGCCGGTGTCCTGCTTCGGCATCGAGCAGCACGGCGACCATGACACCATCATGCGCGCATCCAAGGCGGCGAAGGAATACGTGCAATGGGCCTCCGAACTCAATCGCGAGGAACGGCCGCTGAAGGACCTGTGGGTCTCCACCAAGTGCGGCGAGTCGGATACGACCTCCGGTTGCGGCGCGAATCCGACCGTCGGCAACGCCTTCGACAAGCTCTACCCGCATAAGGTGACGCTGGCTTTCGGCGAGACCACCGAGCTCACCGGCGGCGAGCACCTGGTGGCGGCGCGCTGCCGCAACGATGAGGTGCGCAAGAAGTTCCAGTTCATGTTCGACCGCTACCAGGCGATCATCGACAAGCACAAGACTAGCGACCTGTCGGATTCGCAGCCGACCAAGGGGAATATCGCCGGCGGCCTGACCACCATCGAGGAAAAGGCGTTGGGCAACATCCAGAAGATCGGCCGCAAATGCATGATCGATGGCGTGCTGGACAAGCACGAGGAACCGACGGGGCCGGGCCTGTGGTTCATCGATTCGTCTTCGGCGGCCGCCGAAATGGTCACGCTGTGCGCGGCGGCGGGCTACACCGTGCATCTCTTCCCGACAGGGCAGGGAAATGTCATCGGCAATCCGATCCTGCCAGTGATCAAGCTCTGCGCCAATCCGCGCACGGTGAGAACCATGAGCGAGCATGTCGATGTGGACGTCTCCGGGCTGCTGCGCAAGGAAATGAATCCCGACCAGGCCGGCGACAAGTTGCTCGAATGCATGTTCCGCACCGCCAACGGCCGGCTAACCGCCGCCGAAGCTCTTGGGCACCGCGAGTTCGTCCTGACCAGGCTGTACGAATCAGCTTGAATTCGCTCCAAGTCCGCGTCTGGCGAGGGGGCGCGGCAGGCGCCTTCCAATCCTTCGAAGTGCCCCGCCACGCCAGCCAGACCGTGCTCGATGTGGTCACGCACATCCAGCGCGCGCTCGATCCCACGCTCGCCTACCGCTTCGCCTGCCGTGTCGGCATGTGCGGTTCCTGCGCGATGACCGTGAACGGCGTGCCGCGCTGGACTTGCCGCACGCATGTGGACAAGGTTTGTGACCAGGAAAAGCTGGAAATCGCGCCGCTGCGAAACCTTCCGGTGATCCGCGACCTCGTGACCGACATGCGCGAATTTTTCGACAAGTGGGCGCGCGCCAAGGGGAGTTTTCAGGGCTCGCTCACTCGCAAAGACCACTTTTCAAACATAAAGCCGCAATCAAAGGGGCGCGTTCAGGTCGATGCCGCCATCGAATGCATCGGCTGCGCCGTCTGCTACAGCGCCTGCGACGTGGTGGCGCAGAACCGGGACTACCTCGGGCCCGCGGCACTGAATCGCGCCTGGACTCTGGTAAAGGACGAAAGGGACGAAAGCAACGTGGAGCGGCTGCGCGCCGTTGCCGGCGACGCAGGCTGCCATTCCTGCCATACGCACATGAGTTGCACGGAGCATTGTCCGAAGCAGCTTTCCCCGACGGCGGGGATTGCAGGACTGAAACGGGAAGTAGCGCTCGGGTTTTTGAAAGGCAGCTTGTGAATCCAAAGGTACAGACTTTCCTGTGGATCGCGCAGCGTGCGAGCGCAGCTCTGCTTGGTTTGTGCGTGCTGGTCCACCTCGTCACCATGATCTACGCGGTGCGCGGCGGGCTGAGCGCGGCGGAGATTCTCGGGCGCACCAGCGGCAATGTCGCGTGGTTCGCGTTCTACACCGTGTTCGTCCTGGCGATCGCGGTGCACGTGCCGATCGGCCTGCGTGCCGTGCTCATCGAATGGGCGGGCTGGCGCAGCCGCGGGCGCGACGTGGTGCTGCTCTGCTTTGCCGTCTTCCTCGTCTACGGCGGGATGAGCGCGGTGAAGGCGGTGTTCCGGTGAACCTGCCGTCACGGAACTTTGCGCGGGTGCATCGACTCTCAGGAATTGCACTCGCCTTGTTCCTGCCTCTGCATTTCTGGGCGCTGGCACAGGCACTGCACGGAGAAGCGAAGCTAGAATCTTTCCTGCGCTGGACCGATCAGCCGCTGGTAAAAGCGAGCGAATGGGCCATCGTGCTGCTGCTGGCCGTACATCTAACTGGAGGCATAAGAATCCTCATGATCGAATTTCTTCCCTGGCGTGACTGGCAGAGAACCCTGGCCGCGATTGCGGCAGCAAGCGCGTTGGCGATAGGATTGGTGTTCGCGCTCTCTTCCAATGCACACGCGCAAGCCTGGCCGCAGAAATCGGTGCGCTTCATCGTGCCCTTCCCGCCCGGCGGCGCGACCGACATCTCGGCCCGGATGATCGGCCAGAAACTGACGGAAATCTGGGGGCAGACCGTGGTGATCGAGAATCGCGGCGGCGCCGGTGGCGGCGTCGGCGCGGCGGAAGCGGCGCGCGCCGCGCCCGACGGCTACACCTTCTTCTTTCCATCCGGCTCGGTGATGACGGCCAACCAGCACATCTACGCCAGGCTGAACTACGACCCGGAGAAGGACTTCGTGCCGGTAACCAGCGTGGTGTCGGGCCCTCAGGTGCTGGTGGTGGCCGCGGGTTCGCCCTACAAGACGGTCAAGGAGTTGATCGATGCGGCGAAGGCGCAACCGGGCAAGCTGACCTTCGGCCATGCGGGGATCGGTTCACAGACGCACCTGGCGGCGGAGAATTTCGTCAATGCCGCGGGTATCAATGCCGTGCAGGTGCCCTACAAGGGCGAGGGCCCTTCGCTGGTCGGGCTGGTTGGCGGCGACACCAGCTTCGCGGTGACCAACGTCGCGGCCGCCATCGGCTATGTCCAGTCCGGGCGGCTGCGCGCGCTGGGCGTCACCAGCAAGACCGAGTTCGCCCTGCTGGCGGGCGTACCGCCGATCGCCATTACGCTGCCGGGATTCGAGAACACCGGCTGGTTCGGCATCGTCGCGCCCACGGGCACGCCGAAAGACATCATTCAGAGGGTGTACGTGGATACGAAGAAGGCGCTCGAGTCCACCGAGATGCGGGCGCGCCTCTACGTGCAGGGGCTCGCCCCGGTCGGCAACACGCCGGAGGAAATGGGCAGGGCGATGAAGCAGGAAACGCAGCTCTGGGCGCGCGTGGTGCGGGAAAGAAAGATCAAGGTCGAGTGAAAGTCGATCTGCAGCAGATCGAGGAAGCAGCCAAAGAGCTCTACATCCGGGCGCTCAAGCTGCTGCCGCCTGATGTCAAGGAGGGCCTCGACCGGCTCGCGGCCGGCGAGAGCGATGCCGGGGCGAAGCGCATGCTCGGCACAATGATCCAAAATATCAAGGTGGCGGAAGACCAGGCCAACCTCCTTTGCCAGGACACTGGCATTCCGATCTACAACGTGCGCATTGGGCGCGGCGTCGAAGCGCACGGCTTTGACCTGAAGGAAGCGATCCGCCGCGGCTGCGCGCGCTCGACGCGAGAATATTCGTTCCGTTCTTCCATCGTGCATCCCACCACGCGTGTCAACGAGCAGACCTCGACTGGTCGCCGCGTGCCGATCGTGCATTTCGAATTCTCGGACCGGGAAAACTTCCTGGAAATCGAAATGATCCCCAAGGGTTCGGGTTCGGAAAACAATTCCTGGCTGAAGATGGCGATTCCCGCCGAGGGTGTCGACGCCATCAAGACCTTCGTCATCGACTGCGTGCTGGAGGCGGGCGGCAAGACCTGCCCGCCGACCATCGTCGGCGTCGGCGTGGGCGGCACCGCGGATCTGTGCGTGCATCTGGCGAAACTCGCGGCGACGCGCCCGCTCGGCTCGCACTGCGAGGATCCCGAGGGGGCGAAGCTGGAAGCGGCGCTGACGCCCGCGGTGAACATGCTGGGCGTGGGGCCGCAGGGCCTTGGCGGCGATTCGACCGCCTTCGCGGTGCACGTGGAAACCGCGGCGACGCACATCACCATGAATCCGGTGGCGGTCAACATGCAGTGCCACTCAGCCAGGCGCGCGCGCGCGACGTTCACCTCCGGAGGGCTTGAATATGGTTATTAGGATTCTGATTCTTCTTTTGCTTGCTTTTCCCGCTTTCGGCGCCGAAGTCGCCGGAGTGAAGCTTCCCGACACGGATCATCAGTTGCTGTTGAACGGCGCGGGGTTGCGCAAGCGCGCGTTCTTCGACGTCTATGCCTTGGGCCTCTATCTTGCCGAGAAGAAGACCACCGCCGCCGATGCGATCGGCGCGGCCGGCCCGAAGCGCGTGGCGATCCACATGCTGCGCGATGTCGGCGCGGACCAGTTCGGCAGCGCCCTGACCGACGGCATGAAAGACAACATCAGTGAAGCCGAGATGAAGGCCTTTGAGCCGCGCATCAAACAGCTGTCGTCGACGATGAGCGCGATGATCGAGGCGAAGAAGGGCATGCGCATCACGCTCGACTGGGTGCCCGCGGCCGGGACGCAGGTAACGGTGGACGGCAAGCCCGCGGGTGCGCCTATTCCCGGCGAAGACTTCTACCGCGCGCTGCTGAAGATCTGGCTTGGCGAGCGCCCGGTGCAGGCCGACCTGAAGAAGGCGCTGCTCGGAGAGCAGCAGTAGCCGTGGCGCATCACGTTCTCAATCCGCCGATCACCGAGGCGCAGGTGCGCGCGCTGCGCGTCAACGACACCGTTACGCTCGAGGGCACGCTGTTCGGCATCCGCGATGCGACGCAGATCCACCTGTTCGACCGTGGACGCAAGACCCGGCTCGATCTCGCCGGCCACGCGGTGATTCACACCGCGCCCAATGTACAGAAAGTACCGGTGAGCGCCGCGCATCCCGCAGGGTATGCACCTTCCTGCATCGGCACCACCACCAGCGACCGGATGGAACGCTTCACGCGCCCTTTGATGGCGCAGAACGGCGTGCGCCTGATCGTCGGCAAAGGTGGACTGCGCGACGCTTCGGCCGCGGCGTTTCGCGAGCTGGGCGGAGCTTACCTGGCGATCATCGGCGGCGCCGCGGCGCTGGAGACCACCTGGATCGAAGCCATCGAGGACGTCGATCTCGACGACCTGCATCCCGAATCGCTGTGGAAATTCCGGGTGCGCGGCTTCGGGCCGCTGGTGGTGGCAATGGACAGCCACGGCGGCAGTCTGTACGCTCAAGTCAGGAGCGATTCGCAGGGACGCCGCGCAAAGGCGCTCGCGAGTCTCGGAGTGAAAACGAAATAAGTCAAAACAGCCCTTAGGAGGGGACATGAGTAGATTCGCTCGTATTGTCGGCACCGTCGGCACGGTCGGCACCGTCGGCGCTCTGTTGCTGGCCCTGTCCGGCGCCGTGCAGGCACAGAACATCTCAATCGCCACCGGCGGTACCGGCGGCGTCTACTACCCGCTTGGCGGCGGCCTGGCTGCCGTGCTTTCCAAGTACGTGCCGGGCATGCAGGCTACTGCGGAGGTGACCGGCGGATCGGTCGCCAACCTGCAGCTGATCGCCAGCGGCAAGCCGTACGTCGCGTTCTCGATGGTGGATGCCGCGCTCGACGCCTTTAACGGCGTGGACAAATTCAAGAGCGGCAAGGTGCCGGTGCGCACTCTGATGGTCCTGTACCCCAACCGCATGCACGTGGTTTCTATTGAAGGCACCGGGATCACAAAAATGGCGGACCTGAAAGGCAAGCGCGTGTCGACCGGCTCGCCGGGCAGCGCCACCGAAGTGATGGCATTCCGCGTCATCGAGGCCTCCGGCCTGGACAAGGACAAAGACATGACGCGCGAGCGCCTCGGCGTTGCCGAATCGGTGAACGCCATCAAGGACCGCAAGATCGACGCCTTTTTCTGGGTCGGCGGGCTTCCCACGGCCTCCGTCACCGACCTTGCCGCCACGCCTGGCGTGAAGATCAAGATGATCGATCACGCCGATGCGGTGAAGGGGATGAACGCGAAATACGGCAATCTCTATGTCGAGGACGTGATTGCGAAATCCGTCTATTCCGGCATGGCCACCGACAACAAGAACGCCACCGTATGGAACACCCTGGTCGCCAACGCGAACATGAGCGACAAGACCGCCTATGACATCGTCAAGACGGTGTTCGACAAGAAGGCCGATCTGGTCGCGGTGCACAAGGAAGCCGAGAACTTCGATTTGAAGTACCAGAGCAACGACGCGGCGGTGCTGCCGTTCCATCCCGGCGCGATCAAGTATTTCGCGGAGAAGGGCATCAAACTCAAGTAAAGCTGCGGAAGAGCCGGCGCATGGCGGACCAGAAAAGACCGGCCGACGAGGTCGTCATCAGCGAGGAATCGCTGAAGAAGGCCGAGGAGTTCATCGAGGCGGAGGAGGGCGCTTCGCGCAAGCCGGCGGGCGCGATCGGCGTATTCATCACGCTGGTGGCGCTGGTGATGTCGGTGTTCCACCTCTACGCCGCCTACAGCATCGTGCCGACGCAGGCATTGCGCCCGATCCACGTCGGCTTCGTGCTGTTCCTCGGCTTCCTGCTGTTTCCCGCGCTGCCGCGCTTCCGCGCGCGCATCACCTGGTGGGACGTCATGCTCGCGCTGGCAGGCGTCGCCTGTGTCGTCTACATGCTGCTGGGAGGTGACGATTTCACCGACCGCAACATCACGCCCAACGACTGGGACATCGTGTTCGGCGTCACCTTCGTCGTGCTGGTGCTGGAAGTGGCGCGCCGCACTTCGGGCTGGATCATGCCCGCGGTCTGCGTCGCGTTCCTGCTGTATGCGGTCGGCGGCGAGCTGCTGCCGCCGCCCTGGACGCACAAGTCCTACGACATTCCGCGCCTGGTCGGGCACATGTACATGACGCTGGAAGGCATTTTCGGCGTCGCGGTGGATGTTTCCTCATCGCTGATCATCCTGTTCACCATTTACGGCGCGTTCCTGCAGTTCTCGGGCGCCGGCAAGTTCTTCCTCGATTTTTCGTTCGCCGCGATGGGCGGCAAGCCCTCGGGCGCCGGGCGCACGGTGGTGCTGGCCTCATTCCTTCTCGGCGGGCCGTCCGGTTCCGGCGTGGCCACCACCGTGACCATCGGCTCGGTCGCCTATCCGATGCTGGCGAAAGCCGGCTACGGCAAGGACGCGGCGGGCGGCCTGCTCGCCGCCGGCGGCCTGGGCGCGATTCTGTCGCCGCCGGTGCTCGGCGCGGCGGCGTTCCTGATCGCCGAATTCCTCAAGATCTCCTATCTCGACGTGATCCTGATGGCGACGATCCCGACGCTGCTGTACTACCTCGGGATTTTCCTGATGGTCGAGATCGATGCGCGCAAGTTCGGCATGCACAACGTGCCGATCGGCCGGCACGACACGGCCTGGCAGCTCACCAAGCGGCTGGGATTCCACTTCCTGTCGCTGGTGGCGATCATTTTCTTCATGCTCCTCGGCTACTCGCCGGTGCTGTCGGTGTTCTGGGCCACCGTGGTGTCCTTCGTGGTGTCGTTCCTCAGCCGCGATTGCGCGCTGATTCCCTACGACTGGTTCCGCGGCAGGATCCCGTTCGTCAAGAGCCTGTGGAACTCCGGCCTGGTGAAAGCCATGGAGAACGGCTCCATCGGCGTGCTCAGCGTGGCTGCCACCTGCGCCGCCGCCGGTGTCATCGTCGGCGTAGTGACGCTGACCGGCCTGGGACTGAAGTTCAGCTCGATCGTGCTGTCCTATGCCGATTCCGGCGCGCGGCTGCTTTCGGGTGCGATCGGGCTGTTTGGCATCGAGCAGACGGCCGCATTGCTGCATGACATGAAGCTGCTGCTGACGGCGCTGTTCACCTGCGCCATCGTCTGGATCGTCGGCCTCGCGGTGCCGGTGACCGCGTCGTACATCATCTGTGCGGTGATCGCGGCGCCGGCGCTGATCCAGCTGGGCGTGCCGGATTTCGCCGCGCACATGTTCATCTTCTATTACGCGGTGTTGTCTGAAGTCTCACCGCCCACGGCGCTGTCGCCGTTCGCTGCCGCCGCCATCACCGGGGGCGATCCGTACAAGACCACGCTGCAATCCTGGAAGTACACCATGCCGGCGTTCCTGGTGCCGTTCATGTTCGTGCTCGATCCGTCGGGCACCGGCCTGCTGCTCACCGGCTCGATCAAGACGCTCGCCAAGGCCGACTGGGGTTCGATCGCGCTGGTCACGGTGACCGCGGCCATTGGCATCGCCGCGCTCGCCGCCGGCATGCAGAACTGGCTGTTCCGAAAAACCAACGCGCTCGAACGCTGGCTGCTGATCGTCGCCGGCCTGATGCTGGTCTACCCCAAGGCGCTGTTCGACTGGATCGGGCTCGCGTTGTTCGCCGCCGCCGCCGCCTCGCAGCTTTTGCGCAGCCGCCGCGCGCCGCAGGGCGCATGAAGGACCTCGCCACCGACATCCTGATCCTTGGCTCGGGCGGCGCCGGCTTGTTCGCCGCGCTGCACGCGCACAAGGCCGATCCGTCGCTCTCCATCACCGTCGCGGTGAAGGGCCTGCTCGGCAAGTGCGGCTGCACGCGCATGGTGCAGGGCGGCTACAACGTGGCGTTGGCGAAGGAAGACTCCATCGAGCGCCATTTCATGGACACCATCGAGGGCGGCAAATGGCTGCCCGACCAGGAGCTCGCCTGGAAGCTGGTGACGCTGGCGGTTGAAAGAATCAAAGAACTGGAAAACGAGCTGGGCTGCTTCTTCGATCGCAACCCGGACGGCACGGTGCACCAGAAGGCCTTCGCCGGGCAGACCTTCGACCGTACCGTGCACAAGGGCGACCT
>JANXUV010000083.1 GCA_025356085.1 Betaproteobacteria bacterium | reverse complement strand
TCTTGTTAAAGGCTGCCCGGTCTTTCCCTTTTGGCTTGAGTAGACCTCTAGCCGATCTCAGTCGCATGTGAGCATTGTTTAAGTAGTAGCCAACGGTCCATGCGTTGGTTGCTTTGTCCTGTGCATAGTTGATGGCGTTGTCCCAAGTGAGAAGGCGTAAGAATTCAAGAGCGTGCTCATTCAGTTTGGGCATGTCTCGCCTTCCTTCCACCAGAAAGACCGCCCGCCACAACGAGAAGGCTGCTCCAAGAAGTAGGTGATAAACAGAAGTGGCTCCGCAAATCTGAACAGCGCTATAAGTGGAAACTCCGGGCATCATGCTGGGCCGAAGACGGTCTGGCGCAAAGGAGTGTTCGATGGTCAAGAAATCAGGGCGGCGTAACCGCCGCACCCACACGGCTGGCTTCAAGGCGCAGGTGGCACTGGCCGCTTTGCGGGAAGACCGTACGATGGCCGAGCTGTGCCAGAAGTTTGAACTGCATCCCAACCAGATCGCCGAATGGAAGCGGCAACTGCTTGAGCGCGCAGCGGAGGTCTTCGAGGCCGGCGCACGGCCCGATCCGGTGAATCTGGCACCGCTGCACGCGAAGATTGGCCAACTGGCGCTGGAGAACGATTTTTTGGAAGGCGCGCTCACCAAAGCCGGATTGCTGAGCGCAAAGCCATGATCGACCGAGAGCACGAACTGAGCATCACATGCCAGGCGAAGCTGCTGGGCATCAGCCGTGGGACGGTGTACTACCTGCCCCGGCCGGTGAGCCCGGCGGACCTTGCGCTCATGCGCAAGATTGATGAGCTGCATCTGGAGCACCCCTTCATGGGGGCGCGCATGCTGCGCGACCAACTGGACCGGCAGGGCATCCGTGCCGGACGGCGGCATATCGGAACGCTGATGCTGCGCATGGGCATCGAGGCGCTGGCGCCGCAGCCGGGCACGAGCAAGGCGGCGCCGGGGCACAAGATCTATCCGTATCTGCTTCGTAAACTCGCGATCACCCGCGCCAACCAGGTCTGGGCGCTGGACACGACCTACATTCCCATGGCGCGCGGTTTCGTCTACCTCACCGCCGTGGTGGATGTCGCCTCGCGCCGGGTGCTCGCGCACAAGGTGGCGATCACGCTGGAAGCGGTTCACGCCAAAGAGGTGATCGAGCAGGCGTTTGCTCGGTACGGCGTCCCAGAGATCGTCAATACCGACCAGGGCAGCCAGTTCACGGCCGAGGAGTTCACCGGCGTCGTGCTGGCCCGGGGCTGCAAGCTGTCGATGGACGGGCGTGGCGCCTGGCGTGACAACGTGTTCGTCGAGCGCCTGTGGCGCAGCGTGAAGTACGAACGGGTGTACCTGAAGGCCTACGACAGCGTGAGTGCGGCGCGCGCCGACATTGCCGCGTATCTCGCCTGGTACAACGCGCATCGCGCTCATTCCAGTCTCGAGCGGCTTACACCGCAGGAAAAGTACGTGGCAACCCTGCCGGCGTTGAAGCTGGCCGCTTAACATGCAATCCAGGGTGTGCCCCGAGTTGCCCACCGCGTCGGTCGTTCGTCGCAAGCGACGCCCGCCGCCGTGGACAACTCTGCACCTTCCAACCCGCCCGGAATCCACTTATAAATCGGGGAAAGTTGTTCAAACAACCGGAGCCACTTCTGTCCTCGTAGTCGGCTACCGTGAGAACACCATCCCCAAATGGCCGGTTGCGAATCTATACCGGGCATCGGATCGGTGAGCAGGCATCCCTCTGGTCACCGCCGTCCGGAATTCCGAATGACAACCTAGGCCAGTTCGTCGCGACCCAGCGCGGAAAATCCTTCCAGCCGAGTTTGGCGTCACTGGGCTTCCCCCGAATTCCCGGACACTACCCTAAGCATTCTCTAGCTTTTTCGAACTGATCCGGACTGACCTGTCCGAGCGTCGAATGCCGACGCCGTGGATTGTAGAACCGCTCGATGTAGTCGAACACATCGGCCCGGACTTCATCTCGCGTCACGTAGGTCCTGCGGGCGGTTCTCTCGGTCTTCATCGTCGAGAAGAAGCTCTCCATGGCGGCGTTGTCCCAACAGTCGCCCTTCCGGCTCATGCTGCAGGTAATGCCCTGATCGGCCAGCAGTCGCTGGAAGTCCTCGCTCGTGTATTGGCTGCCCTGGTCCGAGTGGTGCAACAGCTCGATCGGCTTGCCTCGTCGCCAGATCGCCATCATCAGCGCATCGATCACCAGCTGCGCCGTCATCTGGGCGTTCATTGACCAACCAATGACCTTGCGGCTGTAGAGATCCAGCACTGCGGCCACGTACAGCCACCCCTCTGCCGACCACACGTAGGTGAAGTCCGCCACCCATTTCCGGTTCGGACCATCAGCGGCAAATGCGCGTTCAAGAACGTTGGGCGCAATCGTGTGTTCCGGGCGCAGGCCCTCATCGGTCGGCCGCCGGCGTCGCTTCAGGCGCGCCTGAAG
>JANXUV010000019.1 GCA_025356085.1 Betaproteobacteria bacterium | reverse complement strand
ACCACCACCGCCGCCGCGCGCTGCACGCCGGCCGCGATCAGCGCTTCGCGCCGCGAGCTGTCGGCGAATACCACCGAATCCCCTGCCAGCGCCGCCTCGCGCACCCGTTCAGGGTCCAGGTCGAGGGCGATGTAGCGTACTTTCTCGGCATCCAGCAGGCGCGCGATGTGCTGGCCGTTGCGGCCGTAGCCGAGAATTATCACGTGGCGCTCGGTCTCCAGCGACTGCACTGCGACCCGATGCATCTCGAGCGAGCGAAGCATCCATTCCGAGCTGGCGAAGCGCATGACTATGCGGTTGCTGGCGCCGATCAGGAACGGCGTCGCGATCATCGACAGCACCATCGCCGCGAGCAACGGCTGTCCGAGGCCATCGCTGACGACCTGCGCGCCGCTCGCCTGCGCAAGCAGCACGAAACCGAATTCCCCGCCCTGCGCGAGGGCCAGCGCGGTGCGCAGCGACGCTCCCGCCGATGCGCCGAAGGCGCGCGCCAGCAGCCCGATCAGCGCGAACTTGAACGCCACCAGCGCCACCAGCAGCAGCAGCACCAGCCCGACCTGCCCGGCCACCAACTGCAGATCGAGCATCATGCCGACGGTGACGAAGAACAGTCCCAGCAGCACGTCGCGGAACGGCTTGATTTCGTCCTCGACGCGGTAGCGGTACTCGGTCTCGGAGATCAGCATGCCGGCGAGGAACGCGCCCAACGGCAGCGACAGACCGGCCAGGCCGGTCAGGAACGCCATCGACAGAATCACCAGCAGCACATTCAGCATGAACAGTTCGTTCGATTTGCGGCGCGCGACCAGGCCGAACCAGGCGCGCATCACGCGCGGCCCGGCGAACAGCAGCACCGCCAGCACGAAGGCCGCCTTGGCGAGCGCGAGCGCGATCGCCGCACCGATGCCGGCCGCCGGCTGGCCCAGCACCGGCACCAGAATCAGCAGCGGCACCACCGCCAGGTCCTGGAATAGCAGCACGCCGACAATGGAGCGGCCGTGCGGCGTGTCCAGTTCCATCCTCTCGACAAGCAGCTTGGAGACGATGGCCGTCGAGGACATCGCCACGACGCCGCCGATCGCGAGCCCCGTCTGCCAGGCGCCGCCGCCGGCCAGCAGCGCGATCGCGATGCAGCCCGCAATCGTGATGCCGACCTGCGCGGAACCCAGGCCGAACACCTCGCGCCGCATGACACGCAGCTTGGGCAGGCTGAACTCCAGGCCGATCGAGAACATCAGGAACACCACCCCGATCTCGGCCAGATGATGCGTAAGCGCGTCACCCGCAACCACGCCGAAAGCCCGCGGCCCGAGCGCGGCGCCGACCGCCAGATAGCCGATCAGTGGCGGCAGCAGCAGGAAACGGCAGGCCACGACCGCCAGCACCGCCGCCGCGAGCAAGATCAGGATTGGTTGCAGCGAAGCGTCGGCGGGATCCACGGCGTTGGCAAATGACTCAGGAAAATGAAGGGCTTGCGCTATACTCTAGCGCCATGATACCGAAGGACGCCACCGGCTCCGCGCTCGAGCTCGCGCGTCAGGTACTCGCCATCGAGGCGGACGCGGTGCGTGCGTTGATCGCGCGCCTGGACGAGCGGTTTCTTGCCGCAGTGTCGCTGATCCTGGCTTGCAGGGGCCGCGTCATCGTCAGCGGCATCGGCAAGTCCGGCCACATCGCGCGCAAGATCGCATCCACCCTGTCGAGCACCGGCACGCCGGCATATTTCGTTCATCCCGCCGAAGCCAGCCACGGCGACCTCGGCATGATCCAGCGCGACGACGTGTTCATCGGCATTTCCTATTCCGGCGAGAGCGGCGAGCTGCTCCAAATTCTGCCGCTGGTGCGGCGCCAGGGCGCCAAGCTGATCGCGATCACCGGCAGCGCGAAATCGTCGCTCGCCCTGGAAGCGGATATTTTCCTCGACGCCGGGGTTGCGCAGGAAGCCTGCCCGCACAATCTCGCGCCGACGGCGAGCACCACCGCCGCGCTCGCGCTGGGCGATGCGCTGGCCGTGGCGCTGCTTGATGCGCGCGGCTTCTCCGCCGACGACTTTGCGCGCTCCCATCCCGGCGGCGCGCTAGGCCGCAGGCTCCTGACGCACGTATCCGACGTGATGCGCGGCGGCGCCGACGTGCCGAAAGTGACGGAGCAGGCGACGCTTAGGCAGGCCATGCTGGAGATGACGCGCGGCCGCATCGGCATGACGGCGGTACTCGATGCATCCGGCAGGGTTTCCGGCATCTTCACCGACGGCGACCTGCGCCGCGCACTGGCCACCATCGCCGACATATCCGCCACGCGCGTCGCACAAGTCATGTCCTCCGGCCCGCGCACCATCCGGCCCGAAGCGCTTGCCGCCGAGGCGGTGCAGATCATGGAAACCCACAAGGTCAACCAGTTGCTGGTCGTGGACGGACGCGGCGAGCTGGTCGGTGCGCTCAACATGCACGACCTGTTCCGCGCCAAAGTCATCTGACGTGAGCGGCGCCGCCAGCGAGGCACAGGAACGCGCCAAGCGGGACGCGCAGGAACGCGCAAAGCGCGACGCGCAGGAACGCGCAAAGCGCGTTAGGTTGATGCTGTTCGACGTGGACGGTGTCCTGACCGACGGCAAGCTCTGGTACGGCCCCGCGGGCGAAGTTTTCAAGGCTTTCCATGTGCTGGACGGACACGGCATCAAGTTGCTGATGCAGACCGGCACCGCGGTCGCGCTGCTCAGCGGCCGCCATTCGGAGGCTGTGACGGCGCGCGCGGCCGAACTTGGCATCGCGCACGTGCTGCAGGGAATTGACAACAAGAAAACCGCGTTCGAGTCGCTCGCGGCGCAGCTTGGCGTGCCGGCCGCCGAGACCGGCTTCATGGGCGACGAAGTACTCGACCTGCCGGTGCTGCGGCGCTGCGGCTTCGCCTGCGCCCCGGCGCAAGCGCATGAGCTGGTGCGCGCCAGCGCACACTACGTGACGCGGGCAGCGGCGGGCGACGGCGCGGCACGAGAGGCTTGCGAATTCGTGCTGCGCTCGCAGGGACGGCTGGAAGCCGCCCTCGCCCCCTATCTCGCATGAGATGCCGCGCATGAAACTATCGACGACGCGCCTGTTTCCGCTGCTGCTGATGCTGTCGCTGGCGGGGCTGACGTTCTGGCTGGAGCGAATCGTGCGCGAGGACGAAGGCGCGCATCCATCGCTGCGGCGGCACGACCCGGACTACATCATCGACAACCTCAAACACACGCATTTCAACTCGCTGGGCGCGGTGGAATCCACGCTGGTGGCGGCGAAAATGTTACATTACCCCGACGACGATACGACTGATCTGATTGCGCCCCGCGTGGTGCAGAGCAAACCGAACGAGCCGCGCGTGACGGTGACCGCGGAACGCGGCGCGGTGTCGCAGGACGGCGAAGAAGTTTTCCTCTACGACAACGTGCTGCTGGTGCGCGACGGCAGCGCCGAGCGCTCTGAAACGCGCATGCGCACCAGTTTCCTTCACCTGGTGCGCGGCCGGTCGGTGGTGAGCACCGACCGCGATGTGGTGATTACGGAGGATGAGCGCGAGCTTTCCGGCCGCGGCATGGAGTACCACAACGATTCACAGGAACTTTTCCTGCGCGAAAAAGTGCGCGGACGATACGAAGCGAAAAAAAAGGCCGAGACCGAACAGTGAAGCATCCGAACTACTCGCCCGTCATAGCCGCTCTGGCGGCGGTCCTCGCGCTGTGCGCCTTTCCTGCGCTGGCCGAGAAGGCGGACAAGGACAAGCCGACCAACATCGAGTCGAACAAGATGAGTTCGGACGACGCCCGCCGCATGACCATTTTCGAGGGCAGCGTGGTGCTCACCAAGGGAACGGTGGTGGTGCGCGCAGACCGCATCGTGGTGCGCCAGGACGCCGACGGCTTCCAGATCGCCACCGCCTACGGCAAGCCGGTGCGTTTCCGCCAGAAGGGCGACCCGAAGGGCGGTTGCGACGGCCTGTGGACCGACGGCGAGGCGCTGCGCATCGAGATCGACGACCGCAACGAGAAGGTTGAACTGTTCGACCGGGCGCGCGTCACGCGCGACCAGGACGTGGTGAACGGCGAATACATTTTCCTCGACCAGCGTACTGACTTCTTCTCGGTGAGCGCCGCGAAAGGCGCCGCGCCAGCCTCACCCTCCGGCAGAGTCACCGCGGTGCTGCAGCCGAAGAGTGCCGCCGGTGCTGCCGGTGCCACCGGTGCCGCCGGTGCAATCAGTGCCGCTGATCCCGGGAAGTCCTCGCCGGCCCTGCGCTGCCCGCCTCCGCCGCCCACCGCGAAATGAGCGTCCTGCGCGCGGAGAACCTGCGCAAGCGCTTCAAGGCGCGCGCCGTGGTGGACGGCGTATCGATCGAAGTGGCGAGCGGCGAAGTGGTCGGCTTGCTAGGGCCGAACGGCGCCGGCAAGACCACCTGCTTCTACATGATCGTCGGACTGGTGCCGGCGGATGCCGGGCGCATCCACCTCGATGCGCGCGAATTGACGCCGCTGCCGATTCACCGCCGCGCGCGGCTCGGCATCTCCTACCTGCCGCAGGAGAATTCGGTGTTCCGCAAGCTTTCAGTAGAGGAAAACGTGCAGGCGGTGCTCGAGCTGCAGGGGCTGCCGCCCGATCAGATCCAGCCGCGGCTCGCCGAACTGCTCGCGGAGCTGAACATCTCGCATCTGCGCAAGCACACCGCGCTATCGCTTTCCGGCGGCGAGCGTCGCCGTCTCGAGATCGCCCGCGCGCTCGGCACCAAGCCGGCGTTCATCCTGCTCGATGAACCCTTCGCCGGCGTCGACCCGCTGGCGGTGCGCGACATTCAGCAGATCATCGGCTATTTGAAAGAAAGAGGCATCGGCGTGCTGATCACCGACCACAACGTGCGCGAAACGCTCGGCATCTGCGACCGCGCCTACATCATCAACGAAGGCACGGTGCTCGCCTCCGGTCGCCCGGGCGAAATCGTCGACAATGACAAGGTCCGCCAGGTCTACCTCGGAGAGCACTTCCGCATGTAGCGGTCGGATGCGTTGCAGATGAAGCCAACCCTCCAGTTCCGGCTCTCCCAGCACCTGACGCTGACGCCGCAGTTGCAACAGTCGATCCGGCTGCTGCAACTCTCGACTATCGAACTGAACCAGGAAATCGAGCGCCTGCTGATGGAGAATCCGATCCTCGAGCGCGAGGACGGCGAGAGCGACGCCGCGGCCGCGACTGCGGAGGGCGGCCGGGACCGGGACGAAGAACCCCAGGCGAACGCCCCATCCGAACTGGCGCAAGCCGAATCGCGCGAACGCGCCCAGCAGGAGTCGAACGCCGATCTGCCGGCCGACTACGCGGCGCCCTGGCGCGGCAATGAGGACGGCGGTGACGACGAGGGCGACCGCACCCATGCCGCCCCCGACCTGCCCAGCCTGCGCGACCATCTGAACAACGAACTCACGCTGACCAGCATCGGCGTGCGCGATCGCGCCCTGGTGGGGCTGCTGGTGGACGCGCTTGACGAGGACGGCTACCTGACCCAGCCGCTGGATGAGATCGTCGCGCTGATGCCGCCCGAGGCCGAGGTGAGCGTCGAGGAACTGGCGATCGCGCTATGCCACCTGCAGAACCTGGATCCCGCGGGCGTCGGCGCGCGCAGCCCGGGCGAATGCCTGGCCCTGCAAATCCGGGCGATGAAGGAGGATGCCGGCCCCTGCGCCGCCCTTGCTCTCGCAATCTGCCAGCGGCACCTGGAGCTGCTTGCAAGCCGGGACTACGTGCGCCTGAAGCAGCTCACCGGCGCCGACGACGAGGCGTTGCGCGCGGCGCAGCAGCTGATCCGCGGCCTCAATCCCCGGCCCGGGGCGGCGTTCGCCAGGATCGAGACGCGGTACGTGATGCCCGATGTGGTGGTGCGCAAGTACAAGGGCGTGTGGCGCGCGAGCCTCAATCAGGAGGCGATGCCGCGTCTGCGCGTCAACCAGCTGTATGCGGCGCTGGCCGCGCGGCCGCGCGGCAGCGGCGGCAACGCGCTCGCCTCCCAGCTGCAGGAAGCGCGCTGGCTGATCAAGAACGTGCAGCAGCGCTTCGACACGATCCTGCGCGTGTCGCAGGCGATCGTCGACCGGCAGCGCAATTTTCTCGAGCACGGCGACGTGGCGATGCGGCCGATGGTGCTGCGCGAGATCGCCGACGCGCTTGGCGTGCACGAAAGCACCGTCTCCCGCGTCACCACGCAGAAATACATGGCCACGCCGCGCGGCACCTACGAACTGAAGTATTTCTTCGGCAGCCATGTCGCCACCGATACCGGCGGCGCGGCCTCCTCCACTGCGATCCGGGCGCTGATCAAGCAGCTGGTCGCCGCTGAGGACGCCAAGTCGCCACTGTCGGACTCGCGCATCGCCCAGATCCTCGGCGAACAGGGCATCGTCGTCGCGCGCCGGACAATTGCAAAATATCGTGAATCGCTGCAGATCCCGCCGGTCAACCAGCGCAAGAGCCTCTAGGTAAACGGCGCTATAATCCGCGCCCTCCGATGAGCCTTGTCGCCAAGCTCCTCCCCGCCGCGAACGTCCTGCCGGACCTCGACGCCTCCAGCAAGAAGCGTCTGTTCGAGCAGGTCGGCCTGTTGTTCGAAAACCAGCATGGCATCGCCCGCGGCGTGGTCTTCGAAAGCCTGTTCGCGCGCGAGCGGCTGGGCTCGACCGGCCTGGGCCAGGGCGTCGCAATCCCGCACGGCCGCATCAAGGGTCTGAAAGAGGCGCTGGGCGCGTTCGTGCGCCTGTCGCAGCCGGTGCCTTTCGATGCGCCGGACAGCCAGCCCGTCAAGCTCGTCTTCGCGCTGCTGGTGCCAGAACACGCCACCGAAAAGCACCTCGAAATCCTGTCCGAACTAGCGCAGATGTTCAGCGACCGCGCGCTGCGCGAGTTGCTGGCCGGCGCCGGCGACGCGGCGGCGCTCCACCAGATCATCTCCGCATGGCAGCCTGATGCTGCAGGTCAACGTCGCGCAGCTGCATGACGACAACCGCGATGCGCTTTCGCTAGCCTGGGTCGCCGGGCGCGAAGGCCGCACCGCGGTGCGGCGCGAATCCGCCGCCGCCGCGGCGCTGATCGGCCACCTCAATCTCACGCATCCGAACAGCGTCCAGGTCATCGGCTCGTACGAAGCAGGCAATGTCGCCGGCCTCGCAGAACGACTGTTCGCCGCCGCGCCCGCGGCGGTGGTCTGCGCCGACGGCGTGCCGCCGCCACCGCAATTGCTGGCTGAAGCCGAGCGCACGCAGACGCCGCTGTTCACTTCGCCGCTGCCCGCGGCGCGGGTGATCGAGAAGCTGGCGAACTATCTCGCCAAGCGGCTCGCCGACACTACCGAGCGCCACGGCGTGCTGATGGACGTGCTCGGCGTCGGCGTGCTGATCACCGGCGACTCCGGCGTCGGCAAGAGCGAGCTCGCGCTGGAACTGATCAGCCGCGGCCAGGGGCTGGTGGCCGATGATGTGGTGGAGATCTCGCGCATCGCCGCGACCACGCTCGAAGGCCGCTGCCCGCCGCTGCTGAAGGATTTCCTGGAAGTGCGCGGCCTCGGCCTGATCAATATCCGGGCGATCTACGGCGAAACCGCGGTGCGGCCGAAGATGAAGCTCAAGCTGATCGCCCACCTGGAGAAGCCCGCCAAGGGCAGCGCGCGCGACACTGTCGAGCGCCTGCCGCTGTCCGAACTTGCCGAGGACATCCTCGGGGTCACGGTGCGCAAGGTGGTGATTCCGGTTGCCGCGGGGCGCAACCTCGCGGTGCTGCTGGAAGCGGCGGTGCGCAACTACATCCTGCAGTTGCGCGGCAAGGACTCGGCGGCCGAATTCCTCGAGCGGCAGAAGCGGGCGATGGAGGGTGACGATTAGCGTGCAGCTCGTCCTGGTCAGCGGCCTTTCGGGTTCGGGCAAGAGTATTGCCTTGGATGTCCTTGAAGACAGCGGCTACTACTGCGTCGACAACCTGCCGGCGACGCTGCTGCTTGACGTGGTCAGGTTCCTCGACGGCGGCGGCCAGAGCCGCATCGCGGTCAGCGTGGATGCGCGCAGCGTCGCGCTGTCCTCCCTGCCGCAGCACCTGGCCGCGCTCAAGGCGATGGGCGCCGAGACCACGGTGCTGTTCCTGGAGGCGGGCGCAGAGACGCTGCTGCGGCGCTTCTCCGAAACCCGACGCAGCCACCCGCTGGCCGGCTCGGACAATGCGGGCGGACTCACACTGAGCGAAGCCATCGCGCGCGAACGCGAGCTGCTCGCGGGCGTGTCTGAGCTCGGCCACCGCATCGACACCAGCGGCGTGCAGCCCAAGGTGCTGCGCAACTGGATCAAGGAGATCCTCGGCCCAGGCGCCGGATCTGTCACGCTGCTGTTCGAATCCTTCGCGTTCCGCGACGGCATCCCTCTGGACGCGGACTGGGTGGTGGACGCGCGCATGCTGCCCAATCCGCACTACCAGCCCGGCCTCGCCGCGCTTACCGGGCGCGACGCGCCGGTGATCGAGTTTCTCGAACGCGAAGAGAAAGTAGGCGCATTCCTCGAAGACCTGCGCGGCTTTCTCGGCCGCTGGCTGCCAGAAGTGCGTCGCGACAACCGCAATTACCTGACCGTCGCCATCGGCTGCACCGGCGGACGGCATCGCTCGGTGTATCTCGCCGAGCGGCTGGCGCAGTCCTTCGGCGCGGAATGGCGCGTGCTGTTGCGGCATAGAGGGCTTGCCGCCCGCGAGTGAACGACCTGCCGCTTTTCCCGCTCGGCACCGTCCTGTTTCCAGGCGGCTTGCTGCCGCTGCGGCTGTTCGAGCAACGCTACCTGGAAATGGCCAAGGCCTGCCTGCGCGAAGGCGCTCCTTTTGGCGTCTGCCTGATCCGCGAAGGCGCGGAAGTCGG
>JANXUV010000015.1 GCA_025356085.1 Betaproteobacteria bacterium | reverse complement strand
CGAGAAACATGGCCTCGGGCTTGCCGCCCATGATGTCCAACACAGCCAGCGCCGAACCCTTGTAGGGCACGTGCTGGATGTCGAGTCCCTGCTCCTTCTTCAGTACCTCCATGAACAGGTGGTGCGGGCTGCCGCTTCCGGAAGATGCGTAGTTGAACTTGCCCGGATTCTTCTTCACCAGCTCGATGAACTCGCGCACGTTCTTCGCCGGGAAGGACGGCGAGGTGACGAGGAAAAAATTCACCGAGCCCACCAGCGACACCGGCGCGAAATCCTTCACCGGGTCGATGGCCGGCTTGGAATACATCGCCGGGCTGATGCCAAGCGTGGTCGAGGTCGCCATCAGCAGCGTGTAGCCGTCAGCCGGCGCCCTGGCGACCAGGTCCGCGCCGACCAGCGTGCCCGCGCCAGCGCGGTTCTCGACCACCACCGGTTGCTTGAGCGCGGTGCTCAAGCGGTCGCCGAGGGCGCGCGCCAGCACGTCGGTCAGCGCGCCCGGCGGATAGGGCACCACGAAGCGCAGCGGCTTCGAGGGGAATTCCTGCGCCTGCGCAGCAGCAGCAAATAGCGCCACAACCAGCCATGCAAGCCATCTCATTGCACGCTCCTCTGGAAGAGCGCAAGCCTAGAAGCACGGGCCATTAAAATCAAATGATTCCCTTGCCGATTTCGCATATGCGAACACTCATGCTCCTGCTGCTCTTGGCCTCGCCCGCGGCGCAAAGCGCGCGCCTGCGTGCGACGGATCAAGGGAACGGATTGCTCAGTTCGAACTAGGAATTGCGCGCAAGGCAATGCGCAGCGCGAGAGGCGGCAAGAGAATCCATTGGACGAGCGGAGCAATCCCAATCTCGCTGCCGCCCAGATTCAGGGTCGGCATCAATTCCGAATAAGTCCAACGATCAAGGTTTGTATTCAGCAATTCACTAACCAGGGTGTAGCCCAGCCCAAGGTATACCAGCGGCACGGCAACCCTGCTCCATTGCCAGTCCGCAGGCCCGCGCGCTCGGGTGAGCATCAGCGAAAGCGCGAGCACTACAACGCCAATCACGACATCGCCCAGCGTGCAATGGAGCACCGCGAACGCAATCTCACTGCGAGTGCCTGCCGTCCAGATCGTGTACAGCGGAAGCTGGACGGACTCCCACGCCAGATTCAGTACCGCGAACAGCGGGACGAAGCGCAACCAGATGAATGCGCGCGCTTCGCTGTCGCGGTACCACGGACCCGTCGGCGGGATCAATGGCCGGGCTTGAGGGTCCCGTGCTCGGTGATCGTTTTCCAGATGGCGTTGTTTTTCATCATTACCTGGCTGCCATCCTTTGCCTCCATGACCTTGCCGTCCCTCATTTTCACGCGATTTCCGGCTGCGTCGACGTGGATCATGGTTCCTTTCTCTTCGACGACGATTTTGCCGCCATCCTTCAATTCGATGGTTTGCGGCTGGGCGGCAAACACCGCGCCCGCGAAAGCCAGCAGCACAATTGGCACAAATGATTTACGCATGACGTTTGCTCCTATGGAAAGTTTCAATGGTCAACACTAGCTGCGAGCAATGATCGCCCGCGCATGGTTATTTTGTTCACGTGCGGCGGGGTCCTGTTTGAGGTAAATCAAAGCCGGGCCAAAAAGGGATTCGCGTTGATTCGGCCGCACTGAGACGGTGCGGCTTTCCACTTTCCTGCGTTGATCAGGTCGAAGGGGTCTTCTCGTCCAGCCGCATGCCATATTCTTTGACGAGTGCGTAAATCGCCGGGATCACGATCAATGTAAGAAGCGTGGAGGAGATCATCCCGCCCACCATCGGCGCCGCGATACGCCGCATGACTTCCGATCCCGTACCGCTGCCCCACATGATCGGCAGCAGGCCGGCCATGATGGCCACGACCGTCATCATCTTCGGACGTACCCGCTCGACCGCCCCTTCCATCACGGCCTTGTACAGGTCGGCAATCGTCGGCTGCATGCCTTCGGCCGCGCGCTTTGCCTTGATCGCTTCCCAAGCGTGATCGAGATAGATCAGCATTACCACGCCTGTCTCCGCGGCGACACCTGCGAGTGCGATAAAGCCCACCGCCACGGCAACGCTCAGGTTGTAATCGAGCAGCCATATCAGCCAGACTCCGCCCACCAGCGAGAACGGCACGGAGAGCATCACGATCATCGTTTCCGTCAATCGTCCGAAGTTGAGGTAGAGAAGAAGGAAGATGATCAGCAGGGTCAGCGGCACCACGACGACGAGTTTTTCCTTCGCGCGCTCCATGTACTCGAACTGGCCGCTCCAGGTGGCGTAGTAGCCGGGCGGAAACTTCACCTGGTCGCGCACCGCTCGTTGCGCATCCTTCACATACCCGCCGATATCCCGGTCGCGGATATCGACATAGATGTAGGCCGCCAGCAGCGCGTTCTCGGTGCGGATCGAGGGCGGCGCCTGCATCAGGCTGACGCGAGCAAGCTGCCCCAGCGGAATCATCGCGCCGCCCGTGAGCGGCACCAGGACCTGGGTTGAGATGGCCTGAGGATCCTGACGCAGCTCGCGCGGATAGCGCACGATCACGCCGAAGCGTTCGAGGCCCTCGACGGTGGTGGTCACCAGCTCGCCGCCCAGCGCCGTGCCGATCACTTCCTGCAGCTCTCCGACGCCAAGGCCGTATCGCGCCAAAGCCATGCGATCCGGCTCGATATCGAGGTAATAGCCGCCCGTCACGCGCTCGGCGTAGGCGCTGGTGGTGCCGGGAACGCCTTTCACCACGGATTCGATGGATTTCGCGAGCTTCTCGATCTCCGCCAGGTTCTTGCCGAAAACCTTGATGCCGATCGGCGTGCGGATTCCGGTCGCCAGCATGTCGATGCGCGCCTTGATCGGCATCGTCCAGGCATTGGACACGCCCGGAAACTGCATCGCCTTGTCCATCTCCGCGATCAGCTTGTCCATGGTCATGCCCGGGCGCCATTCGCTTTGCGGTTTCAGGTTGATGACGGTCTCGAACATCTCGGTCGGCGCAGGGTCGGTCGCCGTCGCCGCGCGGCCCGCTTTGCCGAAGACCGACTCAACTTCGGGAAACGTCTTGAGGATCCTGTCCTGCGTCTGCAGCAGCTCGCCGGCTTTGGTGATGGACATCGAAGGCAGCGAGGAGGGCATGTACAGCAGCGTTCCCTCATTCAGCACCGGCATGAACTCGCTGCCCAGCCGCGTCGCGGGATAGACCGAAAGCCCCAGCGCAAGCAGCGCGGCGGCAATGGTGGCTTTCTTCCAGCGCATCACCCGGATGATGGCGGGACGGTAGATCCAGATCAGAAAGCGGTTCAGCGGGTTCTTCTGCTCCGGCATGACCTTGCCGCGGATGAAGAGCAGCATCAGCGCCGGAACCAAGGTGATCGACAGTAGGGCTGCGCCCGCCATGGCGAAGGTCTTGGTGTAAGCGAGCGGCTTGAACATCCTGCCTTCCTGCGCTTCCAGCGTGAACACCGGGAGGAAGGAAACCGTGATGACCAGCAGGCTGAAGAACAGCGCGGGGCCCACTTCCCGGCAGGCGTCGATCATGATCTGCAGCCGCGGTGCCCCGGGCGGCGCGCGCTCGAGGTGCTTGTGCGCGTTCTCGATCATGACGATGGCCGCATCCACCATGGCGCCGATGGCGATGGCAATGCCCCCCAGGCTCATGATGTTGGAGTTGAGCCCCAGCCAGTGCATGGCAATGAGCGCCATGAGAACGCCGACCGGTAGCATGACGATGGCCACCAGCGCGCTTCTCGCATGCATCAGGAACACGACGCATACCAGCGCGACGATGACGCTCTCCTCGACCAGGGTACGCGTCAGATTGTCGATCGCGCGATGAATCAGATCGGAACGGTCGTACACCGGCTTCAGCGACACGCCCTCCGGCAGGCCGGAGGCGATTTCCGCGACCCTTGCCTTGACGTTGTGGATGACGTCGAGCGCGTTCTGGCCGTAGCGCGCGACGACGATGCCGGCGACCACTTCGCCTTCGCCGTCCAGTTCCGTGATGCCGCGGCGCTCGTCCGGCCCGAGCTCGACTTTCGCCACGTCGCGGATCAGCACCGGCACGCCTTTGTCCGCCTTGAGCACCAGGTTCTCGATGTCGGCTGCGCCGCGCAGATAACCGCGGCCGCGCACCACGAATTCGGTTTCCGCCATTTCGACGACCCGGCCGCCCACGTCCTTGTTGCTCGCGCGAATCACTTCTGCGAGCTTGCCAAGGGGAATTCCGTAGGAATGCAGCTTGTGCGGTTCGACGATCACCTGATACTGCTTGACGAAGCCGCCAACGCTCGCCACCTCTGCAACGCCCTGGGCCTTGGTGAGTTGGTAGCGCACGAACCAGTCCTGGATGGCGCGCAGTTCCGCAAGCGTGCGCTGGGCGGCGACGACCGCGTATTGGTACACCCAGCCGACTCCGGTGGCGTCCGGCCCAAGGGTCGGACTGATGCCCCGCGGCATGCGTCCGGAGGCGAAGTTGAGGTACTCCAGCACCCGCGTCCGCGCCCAGTAAATGTCAGTGCCGTCTTCAAATATGACGTAGATGAACGATGCCCCGAATACCGAGAGGCCACGCACGACCTTCGACTTGGGCACGGCCAGCATCGCCGTGGTGAGGGGATAGGTAACCTGATCTTCCACCACCTGCGGTGCCTGGCCGGGGTACTCGGTATAGATGATGACCTGGACATCGGAGAGGTCCGGAATGGCATCCAACGGCGTACGCATCGCCGCATAGACGCCGGCCGCAACGATCCAAAATGTGCCCAGCAGCACCAGGAACAGGTTGCGCGCCGACCACTCGATGACGCGTCCGAGCATGTCAGTGCGCTCCGTGGCCGCCGGCGGCCGGTTGCACGCGCACGACGAGATACTCGCCGCCGCCGCCCGCGTCGACGAACTCGAAGTCGATCTTCTGGCCCGGCTTCAACGACCGGCTCAGGGCCGGATCCTTGACGCGGAAATCCATCGTCATCGCCGGCCACTTCAGGCTGGCGACCGGGCCGTGGGCGAGCGTCACGGTGCCGCCGGCAGGATCCACCGCCTCGACGCTGCCGGCAGCGCGGTGCGTCACCTGGCCGGCTGCTGCAGCGCCTGCGGCGGGGTTTGCCGGCGCCTTCGCGTCCGGCCTTGCCCCTTGCGCGCCCTGGCCGAAGCCGCCGAGGGCGGCCTTGAGATTGCTTTCCGCGTCGATCAGAAAATTCGCGCTGACGACGACCGCTTCCCCTGCTTTCACGCCTTCGAGCACTTCGACATAACCGTCGCCGCGCATGCCGAGCTTCACGACGCGCGGCTCGAATCGTCCCGCGCCAAGTTCGACCAGCACCACTTGCCGCCTGCCGGAATCGAGCACCGCCGAATCGGGCACCGCAAGCACCTTGGCTTTATCGCGGCTCGACGTGAATTCCACTTTCGCGTACATGGCCGGCTTGAGCAGCGCCCGGACGTTGTCCAGCTCGACACGCACTTTCGCCGTGCGCGTTTCAGGGGTGACGGTCGGATAGACGAATGTGATCTTGCCGTTGAACATCATGCCGGGATACGCATCGACCATGACTGCGGCGGGCTGGCCCACGCGCAGCATGCCGAGGTCCTGCTCGAACACGTCTGCGACCACCCACACGCTGGACAGGTCGGCGATCTGGTACAGCACCTCACCGGACATGAAGCGCTTTCCCTGGATCGACGGCTTTTCCATCACCACACCACTTGTGGGCGAGCGCATGGTGACGTACTGCCTTGCCTTGCCTTCCCTCTGCAGTTGCAGCAGTTCGGACTCCGAGATGTTCCAATTTCGCAATCGCTGCAGGGAGCTCTCGACCATGCGCTGCATGCCTGCCCGGGCATCGTCACTGCCGCTGGCGACCGCCTGCACGCCTTGCAGCGCGATCAGATATTCCTGCTGCGCCGTGATCAGTTCGGGGCTGTAGACATCCATCAGCGCGTCGCCTTTTCTCACCGTCTGGCCGGTGGTGTTGACGTAGAGGCGCTCGATCCAGCCCTCGAACCTTGGCGCGACCGTATGCAACCGCCGTTCATCGGCCTGCACCGTCGATACCGCCGTCACGATTCGGACGAGTTCCCGCGGCGCGGCGGCTTCGGTCCTCACCCCCAGCTTTTGCACCTTTTCAATGCTGATCTTCACCGTCGAGCCATCCGAAGCGGGTTCTCCACCTTCGTAGACCGGCGTGTAGTCCATGCCCATGGAATCCTTCTTCGGCACAGGTGAGGTGTCGGGCAGGCCCATCGGATTGCGGTAGTAGAGAATCCGTCGCTCCTGCTTCGCGCCAGCCTCGGCGCCCGTGCTCGCGTTCTGTGCGGCCGTCGCCTGCGGCGCCCGCGTCGCGGTTCGAGTCCCCATCCAGTAACCCGCGGCTACGCCTGCCGCCGCGACAAAAGCGACGCCTCCTAGCCATACCATTCGATTCATGATTCCGCCTGTACCCGCGTGAATGTCGTTGACCGATTCAAAATTGCGCCTTCCCGGTAAGCAATTCGATTTCCGCCAGTGCCTTGTTGTGGCTCGCCAGCGACGACGCGTAGCCGATTTCGTAGTTCAATACCGTCATCTGATTGTCGAGCAGCGTCAGAAAATCAACTCGATTGACGCGGTAAGCGGCGAGCGATGATTCCACCGCGAGTCGGGCCTGAGGCAATATGCCTGTCTCGTAAAGGCGCGCCGATTTCAGGCTCTGCTCCGCGTTTGCGACCTGTTGCCGCAGTTTCGAAGACAGTTCATTCAACTGCGCCTGGTGCAGGTCCATCGCCTGGTCTCGCATCGCCATCGCCTCCGCAATGCGCGGATCGCGCTTGCTTTCGCGCCAGACCGGCAGGTTGATGGCGACCGTAACGCTCACCAAATCATCGCGGGGCATTCCGTCCAGCGTCTTGTCCCTTTGGCCGTACGAAAATTTGACGTCGAAATCCGGGTAATTGTCCTGGCGCACGAGGTCCAGCGCCTTGCTGCCGCGATCGACCAGGCTTCTCAGTCCCAGGAGTTGCGGACGTTCCTTGTGCGCCGATTCCAGCAATGTTGCCAGCTGCAATGACGTCTCCCGCAGGCGCAACGCCGCCGGCGCAGGCACGCCCGCTTCGGAGCCTCGGCCAAGGGCACGGGTCAGTTCCGCCTCGATCGCCAGGCGCTCGCGGGCGAGCTTGATCTGCTCGTCGCTCATCTTCGACAGTTGCGTCTGCGCCTTGAGCACATCGGCCTGGTTTCCCTGCCCGACTGCGTAGCGCGACTCGGAAATCTTCAGGAACTGCGCGAGAACCTGCCTGTTCTTCTCGACCAGGCGCGCCGATTCGGCCACGAACGCGAGCTCGAAGTACGCGGTCTTGACATCCCTGATCACCCGGTTGACGGTTTCCTGGTACGCGTATGCGACCGATTCCGCGTCCTTCGCCGCGACGTCCCGGCGCAAGTCGCGTTTGCCGGGAAACGGGATTTTCTGCGACAGACCGAGCATCTTCATGGTCATGTCTTCGCGCCTGAAGGTGTCCGATCCTTTCAGCGGTGCATTGAGCACGCCGGCCTCGAGCATCGGATCGTCGAGCGCCCCTGCGGGCGACACCCGATGCTGTGCGGCAAGGCGCTCATTGCCTGCCGCCCGGACTTCAGGGCTATTGCGCGCAGCCTCGGCAACGAGTTCCTGCAATTGCTGATCGAGCGCTGACTCCATGTTGCGGATCTGTGCGCCAAGCGGCGCGCTTGTGGCGGCGGCTAGCGCAGCCAGTAAACACAGCAGTAGTCGCATGACATTCTCCGGGCGTGAAGCGTTCCAATGCCGGCGGATGCCGGCACCGTATTACAGCGCGCGGAGAATCAGATCAGGAGGGACTGGAACAGTATTCGGGGCGGTGGAGCCGTGCTGGCGGCGAGCCAGTGGCCCGCAAACTCGGATCGCGGCAGCGCGGGGGCCGCGATCTCCACCACCAGCATCGGCGCCGGATAAGGCGCCAGCGCGGGAAGCTGCGGCGTATCCGTGCTCTGGTCGAAGCTCAGGCAATCGGCAAGGCATAGATTCGCGTTGCGCTCCGCGGGCGCCGTCTGATGACAGGGCATGGCTCCAGACGCGATCGCCTTTGCCGCAGAACGCTCCGGCATGTCACACACGCTCGCAGCGAGTGCGCCTTGCGCGAACAGCATCGTCGCCAGCAGTGACCGCGTGATTCTGCGAATAGTCGAGCGCGACAGCATGCAGCGATTCTATGCCTATTTGGCCGGCTCGATCTGCGTCACGGTCGCCGCTCCGCCGATCATCTCCGCCTGAAACTTCACCTTCTGGCCTGGTTTCACCTTGTCGAGCAAGGCCAGGTCCTTCACCTGAAACACCATGGTCATCGGCGGCATGTCGATGCTCTGGATATTGCCGTGTTTCAGCGTGATCTTCCTGGCCGCCTTGTCGATCTTGCGGACCTCGCCGTCGGCCAGCGCCTGCGCGAGGGACGGTAACGTGAGCGCAAGGAGAACGGCGCTGAATACGGCTCTCATTTGACGACCTTCACCTTTCCAATCATGCCGGCCTCGAAATGTCCCGGTTCGAGGCAGCCGAAATAGAAGGTACCCGCCTTCGTGAACTGCCAGACCAGGGTCTCGTTCTTGCCCGGCGCGACGTGCACCATGTGGGGTTCGTCGTGCTCCATGCCGGGATGCTTCTTCATCATCTCAGCGTGCGCTTTCAGCTCTTTCATCGTGCCGATCACCATCTCGTGCTTCTGCTTGCCATTGTTGACGACGGCGAATTTCACCGTCTCGCCGCGCTGGACCGTTAGTTCCGAGGGTGAATAGCGCATGGTGTCAGCCATACCGATGCGGACGGTGCGCGTCGCCTCGCCAGGGTCGCCCGGACGGCCGAAGTCCTCGCGCGCCCAGGCACCGCCAGCCAGCGCCAGCGTCAGAACCAGGATCGCGATTCTCGACATGGTGTTTCGCGTCAGCCGAGGCGGCTCAGGTCATGGCGCCACAGGCAGGCTAAGCGGCTCCAGACGGACTTGAGGGCCCACCGCGAGCAAGCACAGGAAGCAAGTTCGCAGCAAGTTTTCATGGTGCAGCCAGTATCGACCTTGACATGGTGGGAGAGTCAAGCGGCATGCGCCAGGTCGTCCAGGATTGGGCAGTCGGGCCGGCCGTCGCCGTGGCAGTTGTGGGTCAGGTGCTCCAGCGTCGCCACCATGGACTGCATTTCGACGATGCGCCGCTTCAGGTCCTGCATGTGACCGCCGGCGATCTTCTTCACCGAGGCGCTCGGGCGCGACTTGTTCTCCCACAGCGCCAGCAGTTCGCGAACGTCGTCCATCGAGAAACCGAGCGTACGAGCGCGCTTGATGAAACGCAGCGTGTGCACGTCCTTGTCCGAGTAGACGCGGTAGTTGGCGTAGGTGCGGGCGACGTTCTTCAGCAGCCCGATGGCCTCGTAGTGGCGGATCATCTTCACCGAGACACCGCTTTCCTTCGAGGTGCGCCCGATGTCGAGCAGGCCCCGCACGAGCGCATCGGCATGTTCGAGCGGCAGTTGGCGTTTTCTCATCGTCAGAACCTCAGGCGGTTGAGCCGCAATGAATTGGTGACCACGGATACCGAGCTAAGCGCCATGGCGGCACCGGCGAAGATCGGCGACAGCAGCAGGCCGAACACCGGGTAGAGCACTCCCGCGGCCAGCGGAATACCGAGCGCGTTGTAGCCGAAGGCGAAGGAGAGGTTCTGGCGAATGTTGCGCATCGTGGCGCGCGACAGCACTGCGGCGCGCGCGATACCGCGCAGGTCGCCCTTGACCAGTGTCACGCCGGCGCTCTCCATCGCCACATCGGCGCCGGTGCCCATGGCGATTCCGACGTCGGCCTGCGCCAGGGCGGGCGCGTCGTTGATACCGTCGCCCGCCATCGCTACCTTGCGCCCTTCGGCTTGCAGCCGCTTAACGTGGCCAGCCTTGTCTTCGGGCAGCACTTCAGCGAGAGCTTCTTCGATGCCGAGCTGCCGCGCGACGGCCTCGGCAGTACTGCGCGAATCGCCGGTCAGCATCACGACGCGCACGCCTGACTGCTTGAGGGTGGCGATCGCTTCCCGGGTGCCGTCCTTGATCGGATCAGCGACCGCGGCGATTCCGGCGGCTCTGCCGTCTACTGCGAAATACACGACCGTCTTTGCCTCGATGCGCCAGGCTTCCGCCCGGGCATCCCACGCGTTCGTGTCAACCTTGCGCTGGGCCAGAAACCCCCTGCTTCCCACCAGCACGCGCTTGCCGGCGACCTCGGCCTGCACGCCAAGCCCGTTGACCGCCTCGAACGCACCAGCCGTCTGCGGAACCAGGCCGCGCGCCTTGGCGCCTTCGACGATCGCCAACGCGATCGGATGCTCGGAGAGTTGCTCCACGCCCGCCACCAGCGCCAACGCCTCGTTCTCCGGAATTCCCTCGACGACAAAATCCGTCAGCGCCGGATGGCCGAGCGTCAGCGTGCCGGTTTTGTCCACCACCACGGTGTCGATGTCGCGCATGCGCTCGATCGCCTCGGCGTTGCGGAACAGGATTCCCGCGCGCGCGCCCTGCCCCATGGCGACCGTCATCGAGATCGGCGTCGCCAGTCCGACGGCGCAGGGGCAGGCGATGATCAGGACGGCGATGGCGTTCAGGAACGCATACGCGAATTTCGGCTCGGGACCGGCAAACCACCAGACCAGCGCAGTCACGACTGCGATCGCGACGACGATCTGGACGAAGTACGCCGCAATGATGTCGGCCAGCCGCTGGATCGGCGCGCGCGTGCGCTGCGCCTCGCCCACCATGTGAACGATTCGGGACAGCAAAGTATCAGCGCCGACGCGCTCGGCACGGATCACCAGGGAGCCGTTGCCGTTCACTGTCGCACCGACGACCTTGTCGCCCGCGGCCTTGGCGACCGGTACGGGTTCGCCGGTCATCATGGATTCGTCTACGCGGCTGGCGCCTTCAAGGACGGTGCCGTCCACGGGGATTTTCTCGCCCGGCTTCACGCGCAGGCGATCGCCAACAGCGACGCTTTCCAGGGCAACCTGATCTTCGGTGCCGTCGGCGCGCAGGCGCCACGCCAGGTTCGGCGCGAGCTTGAGCAATTGCTGGATAGCCTGGCTGGTCTGGCCCATCGCCCGCAGTTGAAGATAGTCGCCGAGGACCACCAGCGTGACGATCACCGCCGCCGCTTCGAAATAGGTGCCCACCGCGCCGTCATGCTCGCGGAACTCCTGAGGGAACAGGCCGGGCAAGAATATCGCGGCCAGACTGAACAGGTAGGCAAGCCCGACCCCCAACCCGATCAGCGTGTACATATTGAGGTTCCAGCCCGTGATCGAGAGCCAGAACTTGCGCAGGATCGGCCAGCCAACCCACAGCACAACCGGCGTACCGAGCGCGAATTCGATCCAGCCCCGCAAATGAGGTTGCAGGCCCAAGGGTTCGTGGAAACCGAGCATCGGCGCCATCGCGAGGAGGAACAGGGGTACAGAAAGTGCAGCGCCGATCCAAAGGCTCCGCTTCAGATCCTGCAACTCGGTGTCGTCGGCCGTCGCGGCGCCGCCCACCGGCACCAGCGCCATGCCGCATTTCGGACAGTCGCCTGGCCCGTCCTTAAGCACTTCCGGATGCATCGGGCAGGTGTAGCGCGCGCCCGGCACAGCAAGCTCGGCGGCGGGTGTTGCGAGGTATCGCTTTGGATCTGCCTTGAACTTCGTCAAGCAGCCGGCGCCGCAGAAAAAATAGAGCAGGCCTGAATATTCAAATACGTGCTTCGAGTTGGCCGGATCGACCTTCATCCCGCAGACCGGATCGACGGTTGTCTGTGTCATGGTGGCGCCACATTGGACCCTCCCATCATAGGAAGGTCAAGCCGGCATGCGTTTGCCGAAATCCCGCAGCACTTCGCGCGCGCAGTTGTGCCCGGGCGCGCCGGTGACGCCGCCGCCCGGGTGGGCGCCGGAGCCGCAGAGATAGAGCCCCTTCACCGGCGAGCGGTAGTCGGCGTGGCCGAGCATCGGACGCGCCGACCAGAGCTGGTCGAGCGAGAGCTGGCCGTGAAAGATGTCGCCGCCCGTAAGTCCGAACACCTGCTCCAGGTCGGCCGGCGAGAGCGCGCTGTGCGCGATCACATTGCGCCGGAAACCCGGTGCATGCGACTCGACCACGTCGAAGATACGGTCGATGGCTTCCTGCTTGCGGCCGCCCCAGTCCGCGTCGGGCGCAAAGTGCTGGCAGAACAGGCTCGCCACATGCGCGCCCTTGGGCGCGAGGCTGTCGTCCAGCGTGCTCGGGATGACCATTTCCACAATCGGCTGGCGGGCGATGCCCGAGGCGCGCGCGTCCAGGTAGGCGCGATCCATGTAGCCGAGCGAAGGCGCGAGGATGATGCCCGCGCCATGGTGCGGCCCGTCCTCGGGCAGGCAAGAGAATTTCGGCAGCGCGGACAGGGCGACATTCATCCGGAAGGTGGCGGACGCGCACTTGTAGCGCTGCATGTGTTCGCGGAAATCAGATTCGAGCAGCGAGGCATCGACCATCTGCAGGAACAGCATCTTCGGATTGACGTTGGCGACGATCGCGCGCGCCGCGAACTCGCGGCCGTCGGCAAGCGTCACCGCACCCGGCTGTACGCGCGCCACCGGCGCGTCGCACGCGATCTCGACGCCGAGACGGCGGGCTTCCGCGGCCAGCGCTTCGCTGATCGCGCCCATGCCGCCGATGGCATGGCCCCACTGGCCGCGCCTGCCGTTCACTTCGCCGAAGCAGTGGTGCAGCAGCACGTAGGCGGTGCCCGGGTGGTAGGGGCTGGCGTAATTGCCGACCACCGCATCGAAGCCGAACACCGCTTTCACCGGCTCGGACTCGAACCAGTCCTCCAGCCACTCCGCCGCACTCCGGGTAAAGAGCCCGACCAGGTCACGTTGCGCATCAACGGATAGCTTCTTGATTCTCAGTCCGGAACGAAAAAGACCCAGGAGATCCCTAACCCCTCCCCCGGCGTTGGGGGGCGTTTCGAGGACCTCGTCGCGCAGCACGTTGGCGACGCGCTCGAGCTTGGCCCAGTAGTGCGGGAGGCGCTTCGCGTCGCGCGCGAAAAACTTCGAAAATTCCTTCTGCGTCGCCTCCAGGCCGCCGCCGACCTTCAGATAGCCATTGTCGAGCGGCAGGAAATTCGCCAGCGGCCGCTCGACGATGCGCAAGCCGTGCTCCGCCAGGCGCAGTTCACGGATCACCTTCGCCTGCAGCAGGCTGACGGTGTAGGCGGCGACCGAATTGCGGAATCCGGGATGAAATTCTTCCGTGACCGCGGCGCCGCCGACGACGCCACGTCGCTCGAGCACTTTCACTTTGAGACCCGCGCGCGCCAGGTAGCAGGCGCAGACCAGGCCATTGTGGCCGGCGCCAACGACGACGGCGTCCAGGCTCACCGACTACTCTACGGTGACCGACTTCGCCAGGTTGCGCGGCTTGTCCACGTCTGTGCCGCGCGCCAGCGCGGTGTGGTACGCGAGCAGTTGCAGCGGGACTACGTGCAGGATCGGCGACAGCGGACCTGCGTGCTCGGCGAGCTTGATGATATGTACGCCTTCGCTTCGCTCGATGCGACTGCCTACGTCCGCAAATACAAACAGCTCGCCGCCGCGCGCGCGTACTTCCTGCATGTTGGATTTCACCTTCTCGATCAAAGTGTCGCTGGGCGCAACCACAATCACCGGCATGTTCTCGTCCACGAGCGCTAGCGGACCGTGCTTGAGCTCGCCCGCTGCGTATGCCTCGGCGTGGATGTAGGTGATCTCCTTGAGTTTAAGCGCGCCCTCCATGGCGATGGGCCAGTGGATGCCGCGACCGAGGAACAGCGCGTGTTCCTTGGTGCTGAAGCGCTTCGCCCAGACGCGAACCTCCTCTTCGACGCTCAGGATCCCTTGCATGGCGGCCGGCAGGTGCCGCAGCGCCTTCAGGTAGGCGCGCTCCGTTGCCGAATCAAGGCGGCCACGCGCGCGCGCGGTGACCAGTGCGAGCAGGAAGAGAGCGGCAAGTTGCGTGGTGAAGGCCTTGGTCGATGCGACGCCAATCTCAGGGCCGGCGCGCGTGAGGAAGCGCAGCTTGGAGGCGCGCACCAGCGAACTCTCTGGCACGTTGCAGATGGAAAGCGTCGCCTGATAACCCAGCGCCTTGGCATGCTCCAGTGCCGCCAGCGTGTCGGCGGTTTCGCCCGACTGCGAGAGGGTGATGAACAGGCCCTTGGGATCGGGAACGGACTGACGGTAGCGGTACTCACTGGCGATCTCGGCGCGCGCCGGAATACCGGCGATGGCTTCCAGCCAGTAGCCCGCGATCAGCGCCGCGTTATAACTCGTGCCGCACGCGACGATGTGCACGGACGTCGCGTTCTTCAACAGGTCGCCCGCTTCCGTGCCAAACAGGCCTGCCTGCAGCGAGCTCGCGCCGAGCACCGTTTCCAGCGTATTGGCGATCGCCACCGGCTGCTCGAAGATCTCCTTCTGCATGAAATGCTGGTAAAGCCCGAGTTCGGCCGCCTGCGCGGACTGTTCCGAGACGTGGATCTTGCGTTCCACCGGGTGGCCGTCCGCGTCCACGATGCGGTAGCCCGCGGGTGTGATCTCCGCGCAATCGCCGTCATCCAGGTAGATCACGCGGCGGGTGACCTGCAGCAGCGCGGATACGTCGGATGCCGCGAAATTCTCGCCTTCGCCCAGCCCGAGCAGGATTGGCGCGCCTTTTTTTGCCAGTACCACGGTGTCTGGCGCATCGCCCGAGACCACGGCAATTCCGAATGCGCCTTCGAGTTCGCTGACCGCCCGCACTGCGGCGCCGAGCAGGTCCTTGCTTTCCTTGCGGTAGTGCGCAATCAAGTGCGCAATCACCTCAGTATCTGTTTCCGAGGTGAACTTGTAGCCCGCCGTCTTCAGGCGCGTGCGGATGGCCTCATAGTTCTCGATGATGCCGTTATGGACCACCGCCAGGCCGCCGGAAATGTGCGGATGCGCGTTGGCCTCGGATGGCGCGCCATGCGTCGCCCAGCGCGTATGGGCAATACCTGTCCGGCCGCTGAGATGCTCCTTCTCGATCTGCTCGGAGAGCGCCGCTACCCGACCTTGCGAGCGTACGCGCTTCAGGCCCTGGTCGCTGACGGCAACGCCGGCCGAATCGTAGCCGCGGTATTCGAGCCGCCTCAGGCCTTCGATCAGGATTGGCACGATGTCCCGCTTCGCCGCCGCCCCCACGATTCCGCACATGGCCTACTTCCCTCCCGCCGGTTTCCTTTTCGGCGGTGTCCAGCGCGGGATCGACAGCTGCCGGGCGCGCGCCAGCGTGAGCTGCCCCGCGGGCGTGTCCCTGCTGATCGTCGATCCGGCGCCGATGTAGGAACCCTTGCCGATGCGTACCGGCGCGACCAGCGTCGCATCCGAGCCGATGAAGCTGCCGTCTTCGATCACGGTGCGGTGCTTGGCGACGCCGTCGTAGTTGCAGGTGATGGTACCGGCGCCGATGTTGACCCCGTTGCCCACTTCGGCATCGCCGATGTAAGAGAGGTGGTTCGCCTTGGAGCCCGCGCCGATTCGGCTCGCTTTCACTTCGACGAAGTTGCCGATGTGCACGCCCTTCGCCAGCTTCGCTCCAGGGCGCAGGCGCGCGTAAGGACCGACACGGCAGCCGGGTCCGACCTCGGCCTCCTCCAGCAGCGAGAAGGCGAGCACTTCCGAATCGGCGGCGATGGTGACGTTGCGCAGCACGCAATTGGGGCCGATCTTCACGCGGTCGCCGAGCCTGACTTTGCCTTCAAAAACGCAGTTCAAGTCAATTGAGACATCCTGCCCGCAGGCAAGTTCGCCGCGCACGTCCACCCGCCACAGATCCGCCAGCGCCACGCCCGCTGCGAGCAGCTTTTTCGCCTGCCCGTTCTGATAGGCGCGCTCCAGGATCGCCAGTTCTTCGCGCGAGTTCACGCCCGCGACCTCCATCCGCTCCGTTGCCTTCACGGCGACTACCGGCGCAGCCGAGGCGGCCGCGATTCGGATCAGATCGGTCAGGTAATACTCCTTCTGCGCGTTGCGATTGGCGACCTTGGCGAGCCAGCCGGCGAGGCGCGATGCGTTGCCGGCGAGAAAGCCCGCGTACCATTCGCGAATCGCGAGCTCGGCCCGGGTCGCATCCTTTTGTTCGACGATGCGCTGCACCCGCCCCTTCGCATCGCGAAGTACACGCCCGCAGCCGGTTGCATCCGACAGGTCGCTGGTGGCGATGGCGATGCCCTTGCCGGCGGAGCGCACGAGCTTGCGAAGCATCTCGCTGCGCACCAGCGGCACGTCGCCGTTCAGTACCAGCACGGTCGCGGCACGCGGAATTCTCGGCAGCGCCTGCATCAGCGCATGCCCGGTGCCAAGCCTGCGCTTCTGCTCCACCCATTCCACGTCTGCGCCTTCGAAGGCGGCGCGTACCTCGGCGCCGCCATGCCCGTAAACGACGTGAATGCAATCGGGTTTGAGCGAGCGCGCCGCGTGGATCGTGTGCGCAAGCAGCGGACGACCGGCAATGCGATGCAGCACCTTGGGCAACGCAGAATGCATGCGCTTGCCCTGGCCTGCGGCGAGGATAACGACGTGGAGAAGAGGCATCGAGATCGGGCTCTGGATTTTAGCTTACACTGATTGTGACAAAACCATGACACTCAGCGGCGACTACACCGAGATGTCCTTCAGGCTGGTCGTGGCGCTCGCCGCGGGCGCGCTGATCGGCTTGGAGCGCAGCTACCGCGGCCGGCCGGCCGGTTTCCGCACTCATGCTCTCGTCTGCACCGCCTCCAGTCTGCTGATGCTGGTGACGGTGTACGAGCATCTCTGGTTTTCCGGCGGCAGCGCGCGCACGGTGCTCGATCCGACACGCATGTCGCAGGGGATCATGACCGGCATCGGCTTTCTAGGCGCCGGGGTGATCGTGAAGGAGGGTCTCTCTGTGCGCGGGCTCACCACCGCGGCTTCCATCTGGATGACCGCCTCGATCGGCATCCTCATCGGCATCGGATTCTATTTTCCCGCAGGGATCGCGACCGTCCTCACGCTGGGCACGCTATCGGTGTTCCGCTGGATCGAAGGCAAAATGCCCTCGGAGTACTACGCCAACTTTCTGGTGCGGTTTCCGCGGGAGAAAGCCATGCCCGAGGCAGAATTGCGCGGTCTGATCGCGGATCACGGCTTCGACGTGGCCAATCTAAGCTACCGCATTGCCGGCGAGGGGCGGGATTTCGAATATCAGATGGTCCTGAGAACCCTGCATGCCTCCAACACGCAGAAACTTTCGGCTCGCCTTGCCGCAGAGCCGTCGGTAACGGAATTCCGCATCGTCCCCGCCGGGGATTAGCGCGGCAGTTCCGAAACCCCCATCAGGAATTCGTCCACCGCGCGGGCGCATTGCCGGCCTTCGCGGATCGCCCAGACCACCAGCGATTGGCCGCGGCGCATATCGCCCGCTGCGAACACTTTCTTGACCGAGGTGGCGTAGGCCTGGGCACCCTCGGTGTCCGCGCGCGCGTTTCCGCGAGCGTCTTTCTGAACGCCGAATTCCTCCAGCAGCGACTGCACCGGCGAAACGAAGCCCATCGCCAGCAGCACCAGGTCGGCCGGCAGGTCGAATTCAGAACCTGGAATCTCGTTCGGCTTGCCGTCTTTCCACGCCAGGCGCACGGCCTTCAGCGTCGTCACCTTGCCGTTCGCGCCGACAAGCGCCTTGGTGGCAATCGACCAGTCGCGCTCCACGCCCTCCTCGTGCGATGAGGAAGTGCGCAGCCGCGTCGGCCAATACGGCCAGACCGGATTGCGCTCCACGTCGGGCGGCATCGGCAACAGCTCGAACTGGGTCACCGATGCGGCGCCGTGGCGGTTGGAGGTGCCGACGCAGTCGGATCCCGTGTCACCGCCGCCAATCACGATCACGTGCTTGCCGCTTGCCCAGAGGTCGGGCACGCCGCCGTCGCCCGCAACACGCTTGTTTTGCAGCGGCAGGAATTCCATCGCGTAGTACACGCCCGCGAGTTCGCGTCCCGCGATCGGCAGGTCGCGCGGCACTTCAGCCCCGCCGGATAGGACCACGGCATCAAATTCGGTCAGCAGCGCTTCCGGGGCGAGGTAGCTCTTCGCGTCGTTGGGCACGCCCTTGCCCGTACGCGCCTTGCCGACGCAGACACCGCCGCGGAACTCGATGCCTTCCGCGCGCATCTGCTCCATCCGCCGGTCGATGATCCGTTTTTCAAGCTTGAAATCGGGAATGCCATAGCGCAGCAGCCCGCCGATGCGATCGTTCTTTTCTATCACGGTGACTGCGTGGCCCGCGCGCGCCAACTGCTGTGCGCAAGCCAGACCGGCGGGACCCGAGCCCACTACCGCGACCTTCTTGCCGGTTTTGTACGCCGCGGGCTGCGGTTTCACCCAACCCGATTCCCAGGCCTTGTCGATGATCGCGTGCTCGATCGACTTTATGCCGACCGGATCTTCGTTGATGCGCAACACGCAGGCTTCCTCGCAGGGCGCCGGGCAGATGCGCCCGGTAAATTCCGGGAAGTTATTGGTGGAGTGCAGCGTGTCGAGCGCCCGCTGCCAATCCTCGCGGTAGATCAGGTCGTTGAAGTCGGGTATGACGTTATTGACCGGGCAACCCTGCATGCAGAACGGGATGCCGCAATCCATGCAGCGGGCGCCCTGGACCTTGGCATCCGCGTCCGGGAGCCGCAGGTAGAACTCGCGGTAATGCTTCTTGCGCGAATTTTTGTCTTCGTGCGGCTCTTCAAGACGTTCATATTCCAGAAACCCGGTGATTTTGCCCATGCCGGTTACGCCGCGAGGCCGCGTTTGGCCAGCCCGTGCTTGGCGGCGAGCTCACCGAGCGCGCGCCGGTATTCGTTGGGGAACACCTTGATGAATTTTGCGCGATAGTCGCTCCAGCGCTCAAGGATCCGCTTCGCCTGCGCGCTCCCCGTGTAGCGCGCGTGCCGCTCGACAAGCCGCTTTATGGCGGCTTCGTCCGACTGGCCCAGATGCCAGAGATGGCGCGCAAGTTTCGCTTCCTGTTCGGGTTCAGCGACCAGCGTTTCCAGCGTCACCATCGCGGTATTGCAGTACCTGGCGAAGTCGCCCCTCTCGTCGAGCACGTAGGCGATGCCGCCCGACATCCCGGCCGCAAAATTGCGGCCGGTCGCACCGAGCACCACCACGGTTCCGCCGGTCATGTACTCGCAGCCGTGATCGCCGAGGCCCTCCACCACCGCGTGCGCGCCGGAATTGCGTACCGCGAAGCGTTCGCCGGCGACGCCGCGGAAAAAAGCCTCGCCCTCGATCGCGCCGTAGAGAGCCACGTTGCCGGTGATGATGTTCTCGGTCGGTTCACCCCGGAACTTGGGCGACGGCTGCACCGAAATGCGCCCGCCCGACAGGCCTTTGCCGCAGTAATCGTTGGTATCGCCGATCAGGTCCAGCAGCACGCCGCGCGCGAGGAACGCGCCGAAGCTCTGGCCGGCGGAGCCGGCAAGCCGCACGTGCACCGTCTCGTCGGGCAGACCTTCATGGCCGTAACGCTTCGCGATCACGCCCGACAGCATGGTGCCGACCGTGCGGTTGATGTTGCGAATCGGCGTTTCGATGGTCACCTTCTCGCTGCGTTCGAGCGCCGGCTGCGCGAGTTCGATCAATCGGTTGTCCAGCGCCTTGACGAGGCCGTGATCCTGCTTCTCGCAATGGTGCCTGGCAACGCTCGCCGGCACCTGCGGCAGGTGAAAGACCCTCGAAAAATCCAACCCTTTCGCCTTCCAGTGCTCTATTCCATGGCGCGTTTCGAGGAGGTCGGCCCGGCCGATCAGATCCTCGATGCGGCGCACGCCCAGCTTCGCCATCAGCTCGCGAGCTTCCTCGGCGACGAAGAACAGGTAGTTCACGACGTGCTCGGGCTTGCCCTCGAACTTCCTGCGCAGTACCGGATCCTGCGTGGCGACACCGACCGGGCAGGTGTTCAGATGGCACTTGCGCATCATGATGCAGCCCTCGACAACGAGGGGTGCAGTAGCAAAACCAAATTCATCGGCCCCCAGCAGCGCACCGATGATCACATCGCGGCCGGTTTTCATCTGGCCATCCACCTGGACTGCAATGCGCCCACGCAGGCGGTTCAGCGTCAGCGTCTGCTGCGTCTCGGCGAGTCCCAGTTCCCAGGGCGTGCCGGCATGCATGATCGACGACCAGGGCGAAGCGCCCGTACCGCCATCGTGGCCGGAAATCGTGACATGGTCGGATTTCGCTTTGGCCACGCCCGCGGCGATGGTGCCGACGCCAATCTCGGACACCAGCTTCACGCTGACCGCGGCCGCGGGGTTGGCGTTCTTAAGATCGTGAATCAGCTGCGCGATATCCTCGATCGAATAGATATCGTGGTGCGGCGGTGGCGAGATCAGTTCGACGCCCGGCGTCGAGTAGCGCAGCTCGGCGATGTATTCGGAGACCTTTTTGCCAGGCAGCTGGCCACCTTCGCCCGGCTTGGCGCCCTGGGCGATTTTGATCTGCAGCATCTCGGCCGAAGCGAGGTACTCGGCGGTCACGCCGAAACGTCCAGACGCAACCTGCTTGATCTTCGATTTGAGCGAATCGCCTTCTTTCAGCGGGATGTCGACTTCGACCCGCTCGCGGCCAAGCCGCGACTGCATGGTCTCGCCTGCCTTGATCGGCGCGTAGCGCCTGCGGTCTTCGCCGCCCTCGCCGGTGTTCGACTTGCCGCCGATGCGGTTCATCGCAATGGCGAGCACGGTATGGGCCTCGGTGGAGATCGAGCCGAGCGACATGGCGCCGGTGGAGAACCGCTTGACGATCTCGGCGGCCGGCTCGACCTCCGCGATCGGCACGGGCTGGCACTGGTCCAGCTTGAATTCGAACAAACCGCGCAGCGTCATCTGGCGCTTCGACTGGTCGTTGATCAGCGCCGCATATTCCTTGTAGGTCGAGTAGGAATTCTGGCGTGCCGATTGCTGCAGCTTGGCGATCACGTCGGGCGTCCAGGCGTGTTCCTCGCCTCGCACGCGCCAGGCGTATTCGCCGCCGGCATCCAGCATTCCCTGCAAAACGGGGTCCTTCTCGCTGAAGGCAGCGCGATGGATGCGAAGTGTTTCCTCCGCGAGTTCCAGTATTCCGATCCCGCTGACCTTGGAGGCCGTGCCGTTGAAATACTTGTCCACCAGGTTTCGGGACAGCCCCACCGCCTCGAAGATTTGCGCGCCGGTATAGGACATGTAGGTCGAGATGCCCATTTTCGACATCACCTTCTTCAGGCCCTTGCCCACCGCCTTGACGTAGTACTTGATCGCCTTGGAACCGGCCGCTGGATCGCCGTCGTTTGCCGCCAGCAGGGTTTCCAGCGCGAGATAGGGATGCACCGCCTCGGCGCCGTAGCCGCCGAGCAGCGCAAAGTGATGCACCTCGCGCGCGGAGCCGGTCTCCGCCACCAGTCCTGTCGATGTGCGCAGGCCCTTCGCCACCAGATGCTGGTGAATCGCGGACAACGCAAGCAACGCCGGGATCGCGACCCGGTCACGGTCGACCAGCCGGTCGGAAATGACCACGATCGAATACCCGGACCGCACCGCGTCTTCGGCCTGCGCGCAAAGCGACGCGAGGCGCGCCTCGATCGCTTCCTTGCCCCAGGACACCGGATAGGTGATGTCGAGCTCGAGCGAGCGGAACTTGCCGCCGGTGTAGCGCTCGATGTGCCGGATCTTCTCCATCTCGTAGAAATCGAGCACCGGCTGGCTGACTTCCAGCCGCAGCGGCGGGTTCATTTCATCGATACCGAGCAGGTTCGGCTTCGGACCGATGAAAGAGACGAGGGAAGTCACCAGCTCCTCGCGGATCGGGTCGATGGCCGGATTGGTCACCTGCGCGAACAGCTGCTTGAAGTAGTGGAAGAGCGTCTTGTCCTTCTTCGACAGGATCGCCAACGCGCCGTCGTTGCCCATCGAGCCAGTCGGCTCTTCACCCGCCAGCGACATCGGCAGCAGCTGGAACTTGAGATCTTCCAGCGTGTAGGCGAAGGCCTGCTGGCGATCGAGCAACGGCACCGCGGACTTGAGCGGCGCGGTCTTCTCGGTCTCGACCTCGTCCAGTTTTACCCGTATCCGCTCGATCCATTCGGCGTAGGGCTTGGCGCCGGCTAGGCTTTCCTTGACCTCCTGGTCGTCAATGATGCGGCCCTTCTCCAGGTCGACCAGGAACATCTTGCCCGGCTGCAGGCGCCACTTCTTGACGATGCGTTCCTCGGGAATCGGCAGGCAGCCGCACTCCGAGCCCATGATCACCAGGTCGTCGTCGGTGACGATGTAGCGCGAGGGCCGCAGGCCGTTGCGGTCCAGCGTCGCGCCGATCTGGCGCCCGTCGGTGAAGGCGATCGAGGCGGGGCCGTCCCAGGGTTCCATCATCGCCGCGTGATACTCGTAGAACGCGCGCCGGCTGGGATCCATCAGCGTGTGGTTCTCCCAGGCCTCCGGAATCATCATCATCACCGCGTGCGCGATGGAGTAGCCGCCCATCACCAGCAGCTCGAGCGCGTTGTCGAAGGATGCGGAGTCCGACTGGCCGGGGTAGATCAGCGGCCAGATCTTGGCGAGGTCTTCGCCCAGCACCGGGCTTGAGATGGCGCCCTGGCGCGCGCGGATCCAGTTGACGTTGCCGCGCACCGTGTTGATCTCGCCGTTATGGCAGATCATGCGAAACGGATGCGCCAGGTCCCAGGACGGAAAAGTGTTGGTCGAGAAGCGCTGGTGCACCAGCGCCAGCGCCGACTCGACACGCTTGTCCTTGAGGTCCAGGTAATACTCGCCGACCTGTGTCGCGAGCAGCATGCCCTTGTAGCAGAGCAGGCGCGCCGACATCGAGGGCACGTAAAACTCCCTGCCATGCTCGAGATTCAACGCCTGGATCGCATGCCCCGAGCTCTTGCGGATGATGTAGAGCTTGCGCTCGAGCGCGTCGGTCACCATGACACCCGCGCCGCGGCCGACGAACACCTGGCGGATCACCGGTTCCAGATTCTTCGCCGGCTCGGCGAGGTCCGAGTTGTCCACTGGCACGTCGCGCCAGCCCAGCAGCACCTGGCCTTCATCCTTGATCGCGCGCTCGATCTCGTATTCGCAGGCATAACGGCTCGCTGGATCGCGCGGCAGGAAAACCATGCCGACGCCGTATTGCCCGAAGGGCGGCAGGGTCACGCCGCGCCTGGCCATCTCTTCACGCAGGAATCGGTCCGGCATCTGGATCATCAGGCCGGCGCCATCGGAAAGCTTCGGATCCCAGCCCACCGCGCCGCGATGGTTGAGGTTCTTCAGGATCGTCAGGCCCTGCTCGACGATGGCATGTGATTTCTTGCCCTTGATGTGCGCAACGAAGCCGACGCCGCAGCCGTCATGTTCGTATGCCGGGTCGTAGAGACCTTGCGCCACTGGGTGAAATCGCGAACTCATGCCTAAGCACCTGATCAAAAAAGAAATTCGGCGAATTTCGCCGCGCCGCACAAAAATTGAGGGCGAAGTTCGAAATATACCCGTGGAACCACGGGCTTACAAGACTTCGGCGGTACAGTGACCCTTACTGCACTGCGGCGATGCTTTCCCGGACCAGACGCTCGTCCAGATCGCCCCGCAGCGTCGCGCGGCCGAGGCCGTCCAGCAGGATGAAACGAACTTTCCCCGCCTCCGTCTTCTTGTCCACCTGCATCAACTCAAGGTAGCGCTCGATCGCAAGCTTGGGCCCCCGCAGGGGCAGGCCCGCGCGCGCGATCAGCGCCTTCACGCGCTCCGCATCGTCGCGGCGCAGGGTTCCCGCGCGCGCGGACAACTCCGCCGCCATCAACATGCCGGTGCCGACTGCCTCGCCGTGCAGCCACTCGCCGTAGCCGGCGCCGGCCTCGATCGCGTGGCCGAAGGTGTGGCCAAAATTCAGGATCGCGCGCCGGCCTCCCTCGCGTTCATCGGCGGCAACCACCTGCGCTTTCAGTTCGCAGGAGCGCTGCACTGCATATTCGAGCGCCGCGCGGTCGCGCGCCAGCAATTTTTCGATATTCGCTTCCAGCCAGGCGACGAATGGCAGGTCGAGGATGAAGCCGTGCTTGATGACTTCGGCGATGCCAGCGCGCAATTCGCGGTCAGGCAGCGTATCCAGCGTAGCGACGTCGGCGATTACTGCGAGCGGCTGGTGGAACGCGCCCACCATGTTCTTGCCGCGCGGGTGGTTGATCGCGGTCTTGCCGCCAACCGAGGAATCGACCTGCGCAAGCAGTGTCGTCGGCACCTGTATGAACGGGATGCCGCGCTGATAGACGGCGGCCGCGAATCCCGCGAGATCGCCAACCACGCCGCCGCCGAGCGCGACCAAAAGCGCGTCGCGGCCCAGCCGGGCGGCCAGCAGCGCCTCGATCACGCGATCGAGCGAGGCCCAGCTCTTTGCCTGCTCGCCATCTTCGATCAGCACCGGCACCGACTGCGCGCCAGCTTCCTCAAGCGCTCGCTGGAGGTTTTCTAAATGCAGCGGCGCAACTACCGGATTGGTCACCACCGCAACTCGCTTTCCCTTTGCGAATGGCGCGTAGAGGCGCGCATCGCCCAGCAGGCCGGCGCCGATGTGGATCGGATACGACCGCGCGCCCAGGCTTACGCTGATAGTTTGCAAAGCGGGTTCAGGCGCGCAAGCAGATCCCTGGCAAGGGTCTGCACGCTCTGCCTGCCGGTGTCCATTACGATGTCGGCGACCTCGCGGTATAGCGGATCACGTTCGGCATACAGGTCTTCCAACTTCTTCTGCGGGTCCGGCGTCGCGAGCAGAGGACGGTTCCGATCGTGCCGCACGCGCTGCCACAAATGCCCCGGGCGAGCATGCAGATAGACCACTGTACCGTTCGCTGCCAGCTGGCGGCGATTCTCTTCGGCCAGCACGGCGCCGCCGCCGGTAGCGAGCACTACGCCGTCGAGCGCGCAAAGTTCAGCGATGGCCTGCGTTTCGCGCGCCCGGAAGCCGGCCTCGCCCTCGATATCGAAGATCACCGGGATGCGCACACCGCAGCGGCGCTCGATTTCCTCGTCCGAATCGTAGAACGACCGCTTCAGGCGCCTGGCAAGCAGGCGGCCGACAGTAGTCTTGCCGGCACCCATCATGCCAACTAGGACGAGGTTGTTGCGCTCGGCTTTCACGACGTCATTCTACGCAGATGAAAAAATGTGCACTCTGAAAACAAAACGGCCGGGAGAGCCCGGCCGTTCGATCGCTCTTGAAGTGCCGCTCAGCGAACGGTCATGCGCTCTGTCACGATCCGGGGCGTGATGAACACCAGCAACTCGGTCTTGCTAGAAGAGTTCACCTGGTTGCGGAACAGGATGCCGATGTAAGGCAGATCGCCGAAGAAAGGCACACGCGTGTTGTCGGTCCGATCTCGCTGGTCGTAGATGCCGCCGATCACCACGGTGCCGCCGTTTTCCACCAGCACTTCCGTCTTGACGTGCTTGGTGCTGATAGAAATACCGGCGGGCGTGGTGGCGCCCGGTTCATCCTTGTTTACGTCCAGGGTCATGATGATGTTTCCATCCGGCGTGATCTGCGGCTTCACCTTGAGCGACAGGTTCGCCTTGCGGAAGGACACGCTGGTCGCGCCAGAGGAGGTTGCCTGCTGGTACGGGATTTCCGTACCCTGCTCGATCACCGCTTCGACCTGATCTGCGGTCAGCACGCGCGGACTGGATATGGTCTTGCCCTTGCCGTCCGCTTCCAGCGCCGAGATCTCAAGATTCAGGAACTGCGTCAACGCCCTGTTGAACAGCGTGAAGGCAAAGGTGCCGGCGTTGAACGAGTTCAAGCCCGCCGCAGGCAAATTGACGCTCAGGCCATCCACCGCAGTAGTGGTCAATCCCTGCACGCCACCGACGGAGCCCGTGTCCACGTTGCCCAGCGCACTGCCGGCGCCAAAACGCAGGCTGCCCGGGCCGGTGTTGCCGCTCGGAATCGGCACCCGGTGACCCTGAGTCAGACCGACCTCGTTGTAGCCCAGCCGCGCGCCAATGTTGCGGTTGAAGAGTTCGGAGGCCTCGACGATGCGCGCCTCGATCATCACCTGGCGCACCGCCACGTCGATGCGCGCGATCAGCTTGCGCACTTCCTCGAGGCGCGAGGGCACATCCTGCACGAACAGCGTATTCGTGCGCGCGTCCACGACGGCGCTGCCTCGCTTGGAGAGCATGCGCTGAGCGGGATCGGAAAGCAGCTTCTGCACATCCGCCGCTTTCTGGTAGTTCATCTGGAACGCCTCGGTGCGCGTTTGCTCCAGTTCATTGATCTGTGATTGCGACTCGAGCGCGAGCTTCTCGCGTGTCGCGAGTTCGTCGCGCGGCGCGATCCAGATCACGTTGCCGGATTTGCGCATGTCGAGGCCGCGCGTCTGCAGGATGATGTCGAGCGCCTGGTCCCAGGGCACGTCCTTCAGGCGCAACGTGATGCTGCCGGCCACCGTGTCGCTGGTGATGATGTTCAGGTCGGTGAAATCGGCGATCACGTTCAGCACCGCGCGCACTTCGACGCTCTGGAAATTGAGCGACAGCTTCTCGCCCGTGTAGCGGCCGCGCTGCGACAGCTTGGACGGGTCCTGCGCCGCAGCTTTTACTTCGACCACGAACTGAGTGTCGGATTGGTAGGCATTGTGTTCCCACTGCCCCTTGGCCTCGATCACCATGCGTACGTTTTCGCCCTGCTGGAAAGTGCTCACGGTCTGCACCGGCGTGGCGAAATCGACGACGTCCAGCCGGCGCCGCAGGTTCTCGGGCAGAGCAGTCTTGATGAATTCGATCACGATGTTCTGGCCCTGCTGCCGGATGTCGATGCCGGTGGAGGAATCGGCCAGGTCCACCATGATGCGGCCTTCGCCGGCGTTGCCGCGGCGGAAATCGACTTCGCGAATCGCATGCCTGCCGTCGGCCTTGCCTTCGGCGAAATGCGCCGCCTGCGCCGCTGCCGGCCCCGTCGGCGCGGCAGCGGCCGCGCTCAGGGTGACAACGATGTTCTTGCCGTCGAGAGAAACCTCGTGCGCCACGGACCGGCGCAGGTTGAGCACCAAGCGCGTGCGGTCGGCGCCCTGGACTACGTTCATGCTGCGCAATTCGCCCTGACTGACGTCCTGCGAGTTGCGCCCGAGCGCGTTGGTGGTGTCTGCGAAATCAAACACAATGCGCGCGGGATTAGCTACCGTGAAGCTGGGTGGGACGCTCTTGACCGGGTCCTTGGTTGTGATGCGGATCACGATGTTGCCGCCCTGTTGGCCAACGTCGAAAGCCTCGATGCTATTCGCCTGAGCGAAGGCGAGTCCGGTCCCGAACAGCCAGACCGCGAGCATGGCGCCCAGATGCTTGATTTTTTTTAACGTGGTCATCATTTTTTGCCCTCCGACATTTGCAACGTGGTGCTGCGCTCGACCCAATCGCCGCCGCTGTCCTGGACCACTTCCTTCAGACTGATCTGCGAATCTTCGACGGCGGTAATAACGCCGAAGTTCTGGCCCATGTAATTGCCCTTCTTCACGCGAAACAGGTTGGTGCCTGCGCGCACCAGCGCGTAGTTGTCTTTGTTCTGGGAAAGCGTGCCGACCATCTGGATCGCATCCAGCGGGAATGCCTCCAGCGGCTCTTTCGGACGGTTCATATCGGGCTGCATGCCGCCGCCGCCAGTACCGGAACTGCCCGCGGTCTGCGCCACCACAATCCTGCCGGGCACGAACGGATCGAGCATGCTCTCGCCCTTGTAGGGCACCGGCTCGTAGGAACGCACCTGCGGCAGCGGATCAACCCGGCCGCGCAGGTCTTTGGTCATTGCAATGAGTTCCTGCCGCAACTCGCCCTGCTCCTCGCCGCCGCAGGCGGCGAGCAGCGCGATTCCTGCCACCGCGAATGCAGTCCTCGCGCCGGCAGCCATCCCGTATGCGGTCGCCAGTTTCATTTATCCCCCCGGCGCTCCATGTCCACCCGCTGCCTTCGCCGGCGCGGCCGGCGCCGGCCCTTTCTTGGACGCGGCGGCCTTGCGCTGTGCCGTGACCTCTTCGTCGTCCAGATAGCGGAACGTGCGAGCCGTGACGTCCATCGTCAAATTGCCATCCTTGCCTGCCGCGATCTCAACATCGTTCAGCGTGACGATGCGCGGCAACTGACCGACATCGGCGGCGAAACCGCCCATGTCGTGGTAGCTCCCGATCAATTTGAGCGTGATCGGCAGCTCGGAATAGAACTCCTTCGCCGATTCGGAGGCCGCCGGCCTGAACAACTCGAACTGCAGTCCGCGCGACAGGCCCGCCTGGTTGATGTCGACCAGCAGCGCGTCCATCTGCGCCTTGTTCGGCAACTGCTTGAGCAGCGCACCGAATTGCGTATCGATCTCCCGGAGCTGCTGCTTGTGCAGGTCGAGATTGATGGCCTGCGTCTTCTTCGCCAGATAGTCCTTCTTCAGCGTATCTTCCTGCGCGATCCCCTTTTCCAACTCCTCGATCTGGCCCTGCCAAATGCCGAAATAGCCGGCCACAGGAATCGCCACCAGGATCATCACCAGCACCAGCAGCTTTGGCGCGAACGACCAGGTGCCCGGATCCTTCCAGTTGGTGCGCTTGAAATCGTCTGCAATCCGGTTGAAATTGATCGCCATGGGCTAGCCCTTTTTCGCAGCCGTTTTGGCCGCGTCCTTGGCACCGTCTTTCGCATCGGCAGCCGCCGGACGCTTGAGCTGGAGCTTCAGGTTGAACTCGGAAATCCGCATCTTGCCCAGATTGGTTGCCTTGATCTCGACCAGGTTCGGGTTGGCGAGCCAGGGCGAGGATTCGATGTTGCGCATCAGTGTCGAGACGCGCGCGTTCGACTGTGCGTAGCCGACCAGATCGATGCCCGCACCCTTCTGCTTGACGGACTTGAGAAACACGCCCTCGGGCATTTGCCGCACCAGCTCGTCGAGCAGGTATACGGTCTGCACACGGTCGGTCTGCAGGGTTTCGATGACCTGCTTGCGCGCGAGCAATGCCGCGATCTTATCCTTGACGTCTTTGATCTCGTCGATCTCCTTGTCGAGCTTGGCGATCTCGACCTTCAGGTACTTGTTTCGGTCATCCTGAATGCCGATGCGCCCCTGATAGAAGATCCACCCGGCGCCGACAATCACAATACCGATTGCCGCCGTCATCGCGCCGAGAACCGCGAAATGGGTACGCGCACGTTTGCGCCGCTCCTCGCGGTGCGGCAGCAGGTTGATTTTGCCGCTCATACCGGGTCGAACCTCCGCATCGCCAGGCCGCAGGCCACGATCAGCGAGGGCGCGTCCTGCATCAGACGCTTGAGCTGGATCCGCGACGAGGTCTGCATCGCGCCGAAAGGATTGGCGACCACCGTTGGCACCTGGGTGCGCGTGTGCACGACTTCGTCCAGACCCGGGATCACCGCGGAGCCGCCGGCGAGCAGAATGTGGTCAACGGTGTTGTAGGAGGTGGAGGTGAAGAAGAACTGCAGCGCGCGCTGCACTTCCTGCGACAGGTTTTCCATGAACGGTCGCAACACTTCGGCTTCGAAATCGTCCGGCAAGCCGCCCGAGCGCTTGGCATTCTCCGCCTCTTCGGGACTCATGCCGTAGCGCGATACGATGTCGGCGGTAAGTTGATTGCCGCCGAACGCCTGTTCCCGGTTGTAGACCGATTGCTCATTGCGCACCACGCTGACCTGCATCACGTTGGCGCCGACATCCACGATCGCGACGTTCTGCTCGTGGCCGCCACCGGGAAGCTGCTTGATCACCAGTTGCAGCGCGGACATTTGCGCGAACGATTCAACGTCCATCACCAGTGGTTTGAGGCCCGCGTTTTCCGCCACCGCGTACCGGTCGGAAACCTTTTCCTTGCGTGTCGCGGCGATCAGGACTTCCTGCTCTTCCGGGTTGGTGGGCGAGGGCCCGACCACCTGGAAGTCGAGGTTGACCTCTTCCAGTGCGAACGGAATGTATTGGTTGGCCTCGCTCTCGACCTGGGTTTCCAGTTCCTCATCACGCAATCCCGCGGCGACGATGATTTTCTTGGTGATCACAGCACCTGAAGGCACCGCCATGGCAACATGTTTGGTGCGGGTGGCGAGCCGCTTGTAGCCACGCCCGACCGCGTCGGCCACGGCCTCTAGGATGTTGATATTGCCGTCCACCACGGCATCCTTGGGCAGCGCCTCGATGACGTAGCGCTCGACCCGGTAGGCGCCTTTGCCGGCTTCCACGATCTCCAGCATCTTGACCGACGAGGAGCTGATATCCAGCCCGAACAAGGGCGGCGCCTTCGGCTTGAAGAAGTCGAAATTCATACCTGGTTAACCCTTTTTCCCTTTGCGCATCGCCTGTTAGGCGCGATACGTAGAATTTGCGTTAGATCCTAACAACAACTCCCCCAAGTGTCTAGTGAATCTTCCACACAGGGGGAGGCTTATAATGCGCCGTGTCCCGGCCCGCTTGCAACCTCTCCCTAGAGTTGGCGTAACTACCTTGAAGTGGCTACGTTTTTTGGCATTTCCGCTGGTCCTGCTGGCGGGACTAGTGGTGGCTGGCGCCTGTATGGTAGGGCTGGTCGTTGCGCTCGCGTACCCTAACCTGCCCTCGCTGGAATCGCTGACCGATTACCAGCCCAAAATCCCTTTGCGGATCTATACCGCGGAGGGGGCGCTGATCGGCGAATTCGGCGAGGAACGGCGCTTGCTGGTGTCGATGCGCGAGGTCCCGGAAGTACTCAAGCAGGCGATTCTTGCGGCCGAGGACGAGCGCTTCTACCAGCACACCGGCATCGACTATCTGGGCGTGCTGCGCGCCGCTTACGCCAACCTCACCCAGGGGGGAAAACGGCAGGGTGCGAGCACCATCACCATGCAGGTCGCGCGTAATTTTTTCCTTTCGTCCGAGAAGACGCTCACGCGCAAACTTTACGAAGCACTGCTCGCCTTCAAGATCGAGAACAACCTCGGAAAGGACCAGATCCTCGAGCTGTACATCAACCAGATCTACCTGGGCCAACGCGCCTATGGTTTCGCCTCAGCCTCGCAGATCTACTTTGGCAAATCGCTCGACAAATTGAGTCTGCCTGAGGCCGCGATTCTGGCAGGCCTGCCCAAAGCCCCTTCTTCGTACAACCCTGTTGCAAATCCGCAACGGGCGCGACAGCGGCAGCAATACGTGCTGCGGCGCATGAAAGAACTGGGGCATATCACCGAGCAGCAGTTCGCGGACGCTATGAAGGCCCCATTGCATGTTCGCCGGGAAATTGATGATTTTGCAGGAATTCATGGTGAATTTCTCGCCGAAATGGTGCGCCAGGCGGTGTATGAACAGTACCCTGAAGAGGCCTACACAAAGGGCTTTCGCGTCTACACCACCATCCGGAAGGCGGACCAAGAAGCTGCTTACGAGGCTGTCCGCCGCGGTCTTCTCGCCTACGACCGAAGCCAGGGCTACCGGGGGCCGGAGGCTTTTGTGGAACTGGCAGCGAATGCGTCCGAGGACGACTTCGACGAAGCGCTCGCAGACTACGGTGACGTCGACGACTTGAAGGTAGCGCTGGTACTGGCGGCGAGTTCGCGGGAAGTGAAGCTCGTTCTCAGAAGCGGCGAAACTCTCACGCTTTCGGGCGACGCATTGCGCTTCGCGGCACGCGCACTGGAAGACAAGGCGGCGCAGCAGCGGCGTATTCGCCGCGGCGCCATCGTCCGCCTGCATAAAGACGAGAAGAAGAACTGGCAGTTTGCGCAACTGCCCGAGGCGGAAGCCGCTTTCGTTTCGCTCGATCCGGGCAACGGCGCGATCCGTGCGCTGGTCGGTGGTTTCGATTTCCACCGCAACAAGTTCAACCACATCACGCAGGCTTGGCGTCAGCCGGGCTCGTCATTCAAGCCGTTCATCTATTCGGCGGCGCTGGAAAAAGGCTTCACGCCAGCGACCGTGATCGCAGACGAGCCGATCGTGATCGAAGCGGAAGTCACCGGCAGCCAGCGCTGGGAACCGAAGAACTACGACGGCAAATTCGAGGGCCCGATGCGCTTGCGCACCGCGCTGGCGAAATCCAAAAACATGGTGTCGATCCGGATCCTGCAGAGCATAGACCCGAAATACGCGCAGGATTACGTCACCCGCTTCGGCTTCGACGCCGACAAGCATCCGCCCTATCTCACGATGGCGCTGGGCGCGGGCTCGGTGACGCCGCTGCAGATGGCGCGCGGCTATTCGGTCTTCGCAAACGGCGGCTATCTGATCCAGCCGCACTTCATCCAGAAGATCGTCGATGATCGCGGCAATCAGCTCGGCGTCGCGCACCCGCCGCAAGCGGGCGATGAATCGCTGCGCGTGATTGACGCGCGCAACGCATTCATCATGGATTCGATGATGCAGGGCGTCATGCGCTACGGCACCGGCGCGAGCGCCGCCAAGCTCGGCCGACATGACCTGGCCGGCAAGACCGGCACCACCAACGATTTCGTGGACGGCTGGTTCTGCGGCTACCAGCCCGAACTGGTCGGCATCGCCTGGGTTGGATTCGACCAGCCCAAAACGCTTGGCAAGAACCAGACCGGCGGCCGGATCGCGCTGCCTATGTGGATCGAGTACATGGCAAAGGCGTTGAAAGGGGTTCCCGAGATGCCGCGCAGCGTGCCGGAAGGCGTGGTGACGGTGCGGTCAGATGCCGATCCGGCCTCACCCGATACTAAGGGAGGGGGATCGGAATTCTTCTATCGTGAATTTGCGCCGGCCAGGGAAGAAGCGCCGGCAACCGTTCCGAAACCAATGTCAGCGCCAACGCTATCGCCGAACGACCGGCCGACATTCTAGGTCGCGTTCAACACGACCGGCGTGCCGCCTTGCTGCGAAGCGAGCCTGGATACTGCGGCAAACAGCTCCGTGCCATCGCGGGTATCCCGCCACGCGGTCCCGTCATGCCTGAAGTGGAATCCGCCCAATTTTGCGGCGACCCAGATTTCGCGCGCCGCACCGTGCCGGTTGATGATCATTTTGGAACCATTCTCGAACTCCACCTCGAGCATGCCGGAACCCATGGCCTGCACGTCAGCATCCGGCGCGCCCGCTTCGAACGCGCTCTCCAGCGCCGCCAGCGCCACGCCTGCAAGGGTCTCGAATTCGCTCTCAGTCATGCCGCTTTATCCTGCTAACATCTTCATTTTAGCCGCCGTTTCAGCGTCTTGATGCGCTCCGCGTTTCTCATTGTGCTGGTTTCCCTGCTGACCGCTGGCTGCGGCCAGAAGGGGCCGCTGTACTTCCGCGAAAATCCGCCGGCCGGGGTGAAGCCGCCCAAGCCCGAAGCCTACAAACCTGTGCCCTATCCGAAAGAGGCCGGCGAGGACGATAGCGCGGGCGGCACGAAAAAGTAGCCCTGAATGGGATTCGACTACCGCAGCGGAGTGCTCTGCGCAGAACAGATTTCGCTCGAGGATATCGCGCGGCAGTTCGGCACACCCTGCTACGTCTATTCGCGGGCCGCGATCGAAACCAATTTTGCGCGCTTCGCCGCCGCGCTTGCCGGTCGCACATCGCTGATCGCGTACTCGGTAAAGGCGAACTCGAATCTTGCGGTGCTCGGTGTGATGGCGCGGCTGGGTGCCGGCTTCGACATCGTCTCGGGCGGCGAACTCGCGCGTGTTCTCGCCGCTGGGGGCAATCCGCGCAAGGTGGTGTTCTCCGGCGTCGGAAAGAGCGAAGCGGAAATTGAGCAGGCGCTGCGCGCCAAGGTCCTTTGCCTGAACCTCGAATCGGAGGCCGAGCTCGGCCGCGTGGACGCAGTCGCTGCGCGACTGGGCGTGCGCGCGCCAGTGGCCTTCCGCGTCAACCCGGATGTCGATGCGAAAACCCACCCTTACATCTCAACCGGGCTGAAGGACAACAAATTCGGCATCGCCTACGACGATGCCGAGCGCCTCTACCGCGATGCCGCGCTGCGAGAGAACATCACGCTCACTGGAATCGGCTGCCATATCGGCTCGCAACTCGCGAGCGCGGCGCCATTCATCGACGCGGCGGCGCGCATCCTGGCGCTGGCCGAGCGCCTGGCGCGCGCGGGCATTGAACTGTCGCACATCGATCTCGGCGGCGGCTTCGGCATCCGCTACCAAAACGAGAGGCAGGCGCCGATCGCTGAATTTCTCGACGGGGCGCTCGGGATGCTGGCGGGCCGAAAGGAGATGCTGATGGTGGACCCAGGCCGCTCGATCGTGGGCGATGCCGGCGTGTTGCTGACGCGCGTCGAGTACCTCAAACCGGGTGAATCGAAAAATTTTGTGGTGGTAGATGCCGCGATGAACGATCTGGTCCGGCCGGCGCTGTACGGCGCCTGGCACGAGGTTCGCCAGGTACGCGAGATGGAATCGGATGCCGTGGCAGGTGTTTACGATGTGGTCGGGCCAGTCTGCGAAAGCGCTGACTTCCTCGCCCGGGAGCGGAGCCTGGCGGTTCGGCCGGGCAGCCTGCTTGCGGTTATGTCAGCCGGAGCCTACGGCATGGTCATGAGTTCAAATTACAATACGCGCCCGCGCCCTGCCGAGGTGATGGTTTCGGCCGGCGCTGCGTTGCTGGTCCGCGAGCGGGAGACCGTGGATCAGCTTTTTGCCGCTGAGCGGCTGTTGCCCTAGGGTATTTGCGCAAATGAGTCACGGAAAACGTTATGCGGTCCTCGCTGGTGTTGCGGTGGCTCTGGCAGCCGGGGGGCTGATCGCCTATTTCAGCGCCGACTCGCGCGCGAAAGAAAAACCAGCTGCAAAGGGTCAGGGTGCGATCCCGGTAGCGGTGGTGGCTGCAATGCAGCAAACCATCCCGGTGCGCCTGCAGGCAATCGGCAACGTCGAGGCCTACACCTCGGTGGCGGTGAAATCGAGAGTCGACGGCCAGATCCTCGACGTCCAATTCCGCGAAGGCCAGGAAGTGAAAAAAGGCGAAGTGCTTTTCCGGATCGACCCGCGTCCCTTCGATGCCGCGTTTAAGCAGGCCGAAGCGCAGGCGCTGCGTGATGCGGCGAACCGCGACCAGGCGGCCTCGCAGGAAAGGCGGTACCAGGAGCTGCTGGACAAGAATTTCGTCTCCAAGGACGCCTACGCGCAGTACCGGACCAATGCGCAAACTGCCCAGGCCAGCGCGAAGGCGACCGAGGCGGCGCTCGAAAACGCGAAGCTGAACCTTGAATACACGGTAATCCGCTCTCCGATCGACGGCTACGTCGGCCGCGCGCTGCTACAAGCGGGCAACATGGTGAAAGCGAACGACACCATTTCGCTGGTGGTCATCAACCAGGTGAAGCCGGTGTACGTGAGCTTCGCGATCCCCGAGCACCGGCTGTCGACGATACGCGAGCTGATGCGCAAGAATCCGCTGGTGGTGGACGTCACGAAGCCGGGCGATGACAAGCCGCTCGCCACGGGGCACATCGCGTTCCTCGACAATGCGGTGGATCAGACCACCGGCACGATCAAGGTACGCGCGCTGTTCGACAACGTCGATGCGGCGCTCTGGCCGGGGCAGTTCTACACCGTCCGCGTCAAGCTCTACGACCAGGAGAACGCCATTCTGGTCCCCTCGCGCGCGCTGCAGACCGGGCCCAGCGGACAGTTCGTGTACGTGGTCAATGCGGACATGACCGTGGAAATCCGCAAGGTAGTCGTTGACCGCAGCGAAGGCGATACTGCCGTGCTTGCCGAGGGCAGCATTGCCAAGGGCGATCAGGTGGTGGTGCGCGGCGCGTTGCGCCTTGCGCCCGGCGCGAAGGTCACAATCAACGAGGGCGCGCCATCATCGTGAACTGCACGTGAACCTTTCGGAAATCTTCATCCGGCGGCCGGTCATGACCATCCTGGTGATGGCCGGGATCCTGATTTTCGGCATCGTCGCCTTCCGGCTGCTGCCGGTCAGCCAGCTCCCAAACATCGATTACCCGACGATCCAGGTCTCCGCCGAACTGCCGGGCGCCGCGCCCGATACGATGGCCTCGGCGGTGGCCACGGTGCTGGAGAAGCAGTTCTCGACCATCGCCGGCATCGACTCGATGACCTCGGTGAGCGGCCAGGGCACGACCTCGATCACCATCCAGTTCGCGCTCGACCGCGACATCGACGCGGCCGCGCAGGACGTGAATTCGGCGATCGCAGCCACCGCCCGCCTGCTGCCGCCGGCGATGCCGACGCCGCCTTCCTTCCGCAAGGTAAATCCGGCGGATTTCCCGGTATTCTTCCTCGCGCTCACCTCGGAAGTGCTGCCGATCTCGACGGTCAACGAGTACGCCGAGACTTACCTTGCGCAGCGCATCTCGACCATCAGCGGCGTGGCGCAGGTGCAGGTGTTCGGCCAGCAGAAATACGCCGTGCGCGTGCAGGTCGATCCGAGCGCGCTCGCCGCGCGCGGCGTCAGCATGAACGAGGTGCAACAGGCGATCGCCGGCGCCAACGTCAACCTGCCCACCGGTACCCTGTACGGCAAGGACCGGATGTTCGCGGTGCAGGCCACCGGCCAGCTCTACGACGCCAAGGCCTTCCAGTCGGTGATCGTGACCTACCGCAACGGCAACCCGGTTCGGCTGGGCGAAGTCGGCCGCGTCATCGACAGCGTGCAGACCGACAAGGTGGCAGCCTGGTTCAAGGACAAGCGCGGCATCGTGCTCGCGATCCAGCGCCAGCCCGGCACCAACACCATCGAGGTGGTGGACGCGGTCAAGAAGCTGCTGCCTACTTTCCGCGCCGAAGTGCCGCCCAGCATCGGCATCGAGATCCTCTACGACCGCACCACCATGATCCGCGCGAATATCGCCGAGGTGGAGTTCACGCTGCTGATAGCGCTGGCTCTGGTGGTGATGGTGATCTTCATCTTCCTGCGCAACATCCCGGCGACGATTATCCCGAGCGTCGCGCTGCCGATGTCCATCGTCGGCACCTTCTCGCTGATGTACGTGCTCGGCTACAGCCTGGACAACGTCTCGCTGATGGCGCTCACGCTCTGCGTCGGCTTCGTCGTCGACGACGCCATCGTGATGCTGGAAAACATCAGCCGGCACATGGACATGGGCAAGAGCCCAATGCAGGCGACGCTGGACGGTTCCAAGGAAATCGCTTTCACCATCGTGTCGATGACCATCTCTCTCGCCGCGGTATTCATCCCGGTGTTCTTCATGGGCGGCATCCTCGGGCGGCTGCTGCACGAGTTCGCCGTGGTAATCATCGTTGCGGTGCTGATCTCGGGCTTCGTCTCGCTCACGCTGACGCCGATGATGTGCGCGCGCATCCTCAAGCCGCACGATCCGAACCAGCGCCACGGCCGCCTCTACATGGCCTTCGAACGCGGCTTCGATGCCTGGCGCGATCTTTACGGCAGCACGCTGCGCTGGGTCATCAGCCACCAGCGCATCGCTATGCTGGTGTTCCTGGCGATCTGCGTGGCGACCGGCGTGCTTTTTGCGCGCCATCCGAAGGGCTTCCTGCCGAGCGAGGATTCTGGCCAGCTGTTCATCTTCACTGAAGGCCCGCAGGATGTGTCCTTCGAGGGCATGGTCGAACTGCAGCGCCAGGTCGCCGAGATCGTGCGGCAGGACCCCAACGTCGAGGCGATCATGTCGTTCGTCGGCGCGAGCAACAACAACCCGGCGATGAACAGCGGCCGCATCACCATCGCGCTGAAGCCCTACGCCGAACGCAAGCCCGCGGACGAAGTGGTGCGCGGCCTGCGCCCGAAGCTCGCGAAAGTGGTCGGCATGAAGACCTTCGCGCAGAACGTGCCGACCATCCGCATCGGCGCGCTCACCAAGAGCCCGTACCAGTACGTGCTGCAGGGCGCAAACACCGAACAGCTCTACACCTGGGCGCCGCGCATCGAGCAGAAGCTGCGCTCGTTGTCCGGCATCGTCGACGTCTCCAGCGACCTGCAGATCGCGCGACCGCAGGTCAACGTCGAGATCGACCGCGAGAAGGCAGCATCGGTCGGCGTGTCGCCGCAGGCGATCGAGAGCACGCTGGGCTACGCGTTCGGCGCGCAACAAGTGTCCACCATCTACACCGCGACCAACCAGTACTGGGTAATCCTCGAGCTGGAACCGCGCTACCAGCGCGATCCTTCCGCACTCGGTTTGCTCTATGTGCGCTCCAGCACCGGCGCGCTGGTGCCTCTCGACTCGGTCGCGCGGCTGTCCTACAGCGTCGGGCCGCTGTCGATCACGCACCAGGGCCAGCTGCCCTCGGTCACCATCTCGTTCGACTTGCGGCCAGGCGTGTCGCTGTCGCAGGCGATCGAGCAGGTGAACCGCGAGACGGCGACGATGCAAATCCCCGCCACCATCAACGGCTCCTTCCAGGGCACGGCGCAGGCGTTCCAGGCGTCGCTCCAGGGCATGGGGCTGCTGCTGCTGTTCGCGGTATTCGTGATTTATCTCGTGCTCGGCGTCCTCTACGAGAGCTTCATCCACCCGCTGACGATTCTTTCCGGTCTGCCCACTGCTGGGCTGGGAGCGCTGGTGACGCTGATGGCCTTCGGCATAGAACTCAACATGTATGCCTTCGTCGGCATCATCATGCTGGTGGGCATCGTCAAGAAGAACGCCATCATGATGATCGACTTCGCGATCGAGGCGCAGCGCAACCAGGGCATGGCGCCTGAGAAGGCGATCTACGAGGCCGGCATCACTCGATTCAGGCCGATCATGATGACCACCGCGGCCGCACTGATGGGCAGCCTGCCCATCGCCATCGGCTTCGGCGCCGGCGGTTCGGCGCGCGCACCGCTCGGCCTTGCCGTCGTCGGCGGCCTGCTGCTGTCGCAGGTCCTGACGCTCTACATCACGCCGGTGGTCTACCTGTATTTCGAACGCCTGCAGAATTGGATTGCGGAGCGCCGCAAGGCGAAGTCCGAGCCGATGCTTGAAGGAGCGCCGCACGCGGCGCTTGGCGGCGGCGCGCCTGTGCCGGTCGGCCCGCAGGCGCCCAGCAAGTCTTCCTAGCTAGATCGAGAACTCGATCAGGAAGGGCCCGCGCCGCGCGCGCGCCGAGGTAAACGCGTCGGCGAAACCTTCCAGCGTTTCCACCCGCACGGCTTCCACGCCCATGCCTTCGGCGAGCTTGGTCCAGCGGATTTCCGGCCGCGCGAGGTCGAACAGTTCCTTCGATGCGGGCCCCGGCTGCGCGCCGACCGCGGCCAGCTCGCCCTGCAGGATGGCGTAGCGACGGTTGGCGAAAACCACGTTCACCACGTCCAGCTTCTCACGCGCCTGGGTCCAAAGCGCTTGCAGCGAATACATGCCAGCGCCATCGGCCTGCAGGCAGACGACCTTGCGATCCGGACAGGCGATCGCGGCGCCGGTTGCCGCGGGAAACGCGTGCCCGATGGCGCCGCCGGTGATCTGGATCCAGTCGTGCGGCGCAGCGCCCCAGGTAAGTGGAAACAGGGCGCGGCCCGAGGTCACCGCGTCCTCCGCAACGATCGCGTTCTCCGGCAGCAATGCGGCCAGCGTCAGCCCGAAGGCTTCCGGCTTGAAGGGCCCGCCGTGCAGTTCCGGTTGTGCAACGTCGTCGCGCACCGGCGCATCGCGCGGCGCGGACAACTCGTCGGCCAGCGCCTGAAGTGCGCCCACGATGTCTTCGTCCACGCCTGCGAGCGTATGCAGTTCGCAGTCCTTCGGCCAAAGGGTCGAGGGCTTGCCCGGATAGGCGAAAAAACCGACCGGCGGCTTTGCTCCCGCGAGCACCAGATGCTTTGTCCCCTCCAGCACCTTCAGCGCGGCATCCACAACATAGGGAATGCGGTCCACTGGCACCCGACCGCGACCGCGGGACATGCGCGGGATCTGCGTCGGCGTCCGCAGCTTCGCGCCTGTGGCATGCGCGATTCGGTTCGCGGCGCGCAGGCCAGCTTCGTCCAGCGCAGCTCCCGAGAGGACCAGCATCGAGGATTGCCCGGACCGAAGCGCGCGGGCAATTGCCGTGATGGACTCTGCCGCCACCGCGGCGCGTACCGGTGGGTCAAGCGGCGTACCGAGCTCGGCGCCTTCGTCCCAGGCACAGTCCGCAGGCAGGATCAGCGTAGCGGTGCCACCTGGCGGCGTGCGCGCAGCCTGCACCGCGGCAGCGGCGTCCGTTCCGACCGAGCGTGCATTGGTGCAGGTGCGCACCCAGGACGACACGGTGTGCGCCAGCCCCTCGGTGTCTGAGGTAAGCGGCGCGTCGTACTGAAGGTGGTAGGTGGCGTGATCGCCGACGATATTCACGATTGGCGTATGGGCGCGCTTCGCGTTGTGCAGGTTGGCGATCGCGTTGCCCAGGCCCGGGCCGCAGTGAAACAGGGTCGCCGCCGGCTTGCCTGCCATGCGCGCATAGCCGTCGGCGCAACCCGCGACCACCGTTTCGGCGAGCCCCAGCACGCAACGCAAACCCGCCACGCGGTCGAGCGCCGAGACGAAATGCATCTCGGAAGTGCCGGGATTGGCGAAGCAGGTATCGACGCCGCTCGCGACCAGCGTGCGGGCAAGGCATTCCGCGCCGTTCATGGATGGAATGCTAGCATCGCCGGTCCCTCTGGAAGAAGCAGGAGAATCGAAACATGGCCGCTAGCCACGAAACGCGCAACATGGCGCTGTTCTGCGATTTTGAAAACGTCGCGCTCGGCGTGCAGGACGCGAAGTACGAGAAATTCGACATCAACCGCGTGCTCGAGCGGCTGCTGCTAAAGGGCTCTATCGTCGTCAAGAAGGCCTACTGCGACTGGCAGCGCTACAAGGAGTTCAAGGTCGGGATGCACGGCGCGTCGTTCGAGCTGATCGAGATCCCGCACGTGCGCCAGTCGGGCAAGAATTCCGCCGATATCCGCATGGTGGTGGACGCCCTCGACCTCTGCTACACCAAGGGCCACGTCGACACTTTCGTGATCATCAGCGGGGATTCGGACTTCTCGCCGCTGGTGTCGAAGCTGCGCGAGAACGCCAAGGTGGTGATCGGCGTGGGCGTGAAGAACTCCACTTCCGACCTGCTGATCGCCAACTGCGACGAGTTCATCTTCTATGACGATCTGGTTCGCGAAGAGGACAGCAAGCGCCGGGCGGCGAAGAAGCGAAAGGAATCCGCCCCTGCCGCCACTGGCAGTGCCAAGCAGCAGGAAGCCTTTGACCTGATCACCGAAACGCTGCAGGCGCTGATCGCCGAGCGCGGCACGGGCGAGCGTATCTGGGGCTCAATGATCAAGCAGGCGCTCAAGCGCCGCAATCCGGGCTTCAACGAGTCCTACTACGGCTTCAAGGCATTCTCCGATCTGCTCGAGGAAGCCGAAAAGCGCAAGCTCATTACGCTCGAGCACGACGAAAAATCCGGTGGCTATCTGATCCGGCCCGCTGCCCGGGCATGAAACTCTGCAGGTTCGATAACGACCGGCTCGGGCTGGTCGAAGGCGACGACGTGCTGGATGTCTCGGCTGCGCTCGATGCGATTCCTGTGCAGCGCTGGCCGCTCGCGCCCGGCGATCCGCTGGTCCTGAACCTCGAAAGCGTCGCCGGACGCGCCCGGACGCTTGCGAAGACTGCGCCGCGGCGCAAGCTCTCGTCGGTAACGCTGAAATCGCCGGTCGCCAATCCGACCAAGATCGTCAATGCGCCGATCAATTACCAGAAGCATATTGACGAAGCGAAGGCCGACCCGAAGCTCGGCGGCGGCCGCAAGCTTGATCACATTACCGACTGGGGCCTGTTCCTTAAGGCGACAAGCGCTCTAATCGGGCCGGGCGAGCCGATAAGGCTGCGCATGCCGGAACGGCGAAACGACCATGAGGTGGAACTCGCAGTGGTGATCGGCCGCGAGTGCCGCGAGGCGACAGTAGAGAACGCGCTCGATTTTGTCGCCGGCTACGCCATCGGGCTCGACATGACGATTCGCGGGCCGGAGATGCCGTCGTGGCGCAAATCGGTGGATACCTATGCGGTGTGCGGACCCTGGCTGACGACGAAGGACGAGGTGACTGACCCGAACAATCTGCGCCTGTCGCTCAAGGTGAACGGCGAGACGCGCCAGGACAGCACGACGGCGAAGATGGTCTACAACGTGCACCAGCTGATCGCGTACGCGACAAGCATGTACACCCTCTACCCGGGCGACCTGATCTTCAGCGGAACGCCCGAGGGCGTCGGCCCGGTCAAGCCGGGCGACACGATCAGCGCGGAGATCGAGCGGGTCGGCGGCTTCGACATCCGCGTCGAAGCATTCCGCGGCTAGCCTAGGGATTGAGCTGCTGGTAAACGGTATTCGCGACTTTCAGCAAATCGTCGGTACCGACGTCGGCCGAGGACAGTGCATAACCGAGCTTGCGGTCGATCCAGTAGAACACTTTCACGTTGCCCTCGGCCGCGTAGCGGAATGCCGTCTCGTTATTGCCGGCCGGATAGGTGCGCACGTACAAGGTGATGCGCGTGCCCTGCTTGCTCTGGTACATAAAATGCGCCACCGGTCCGCTTTCCCCGGGCAGCAAGCGGCCGCCGACCAGGTGGTAACCGACATCTTCGAGCTTGGGGGCACGCAAGGGCGAACCGAGGCGCTTGGACAGCCAAGCGACGAGATGCTCCTCCTGGTCGGCGCCGACTTCGACCGGATGCCGCACCTCCGGCGAGTAGACCGCGTGCGCGACGGCGGCGCGCTTGACGAAGCCCGGCACCTCGGCCTGGGACGAAGCGTTGGGCCCGTTCTGCGTCATCGCGCGCCAGCCATGCAACTGCCAGCCGGCAACTATGCCGACGCCGAGTCCGAGCGCGATCCAGCCCGCCGCGAGCGCAGCCAGCCGCCATCGTCCAGGCTGCACGAGGCGCGCGCGCAGGCGCTCCGGCACCGGCTCTTCAAGAACCGGGTCGTAGAGCTGGTGCAGCGCCTGCGATAGCGCTTTCAACTCGGCGTCCTCCTGAGGTGCGTTGTCCTTATCCATCCTTCATTTCACGACCTTCAGTTGCTTGCCGCCGCCGGGCGGCAGTCCCGAGAGCATCGCCCGCAGCTTCTCCCTGGCGCGCGCTAGCCGCGACATCACAGTGCCGATCGGAATGCCGAGCGTGCCCGCCGCCTCGTCGTAACTCATCTCTTCCAATGCCACCAGCAACAACACTTCGCGCTGATCCGGCGGCAAGCGCCGGATCGCCGCGTCCAGGTCGCGCAGCACCAACGCATCGGTCTCACGCGCCGGCTGCGCGAGTTCCGGCATGTCGTCGTCGAGCGTCGCGGCTGGCCGCGACGCTCGCAGCTGATTGACGTAGACGTTATGCATCACCGTAAACAGCCACGCCCGCAGATCCGTGCCTCGCCGATAGAGATGGAACTTCGACAAGGCGCGCTCGAGCGTGTCTTGCACCAGATCGTCGGCCGCGCCGCGGTCACCGGCAAGCGCCCGTGCATAGCGCCGCAGGCGCGGGATCAATTCGACGATGCTGTCAGCGTCGTTCACAGTGAATAACAGTCTACCCGCGCGGCTATTCCCGTTGCTGACACTCTTTCAAAAACAAAAGCCCCGCGCCAGAGCGCGGGGCTCCGGATGCAACGCGAATCGGCTATTTCTCGCGGAACCCGTCGTGGCAGCTGCCGCAGGCCTTGGCAACGCCGCCGAACGCGGCCCGCACGCCGGCCTCGTTCTTCGCGCGCGCCGCCGCGCCCAGCTTGGCAGTCTCCGCCTCCAGCGTATCGGCCGCGGCCTTGAATTTGGCCGTGTCGGTGAACACTTCGGGTTTAGCCTTGCTCTTCTCGCCCTTGGTGCTCGGGTCGAAGCCGTCCCAAGGCATGCGCGCCAGATTTTCCAGGAAGGTCGCATTCAGCGCGACGACGTCGGCGTTGTAGGGCGCTGCGCCCTTCATCATGGCGCCGATCGGACCGAGGTACTTGCCCTGCAGTTTCATCACCGCTTGACGCTGCGCCACCATGACGTCCGGCTTGGTCTGCGCGAGCGCCTCAAGCGAGGCCCCGCCCAGAGCGGCAACCGCCACCGCGGCAGCCAACAGTTTGGTTCTCATCCGCTTCTCCTCAGAAAGGTCGTTTTACGATCAGATAGACGGCGAGCGCCGTCACGGCTAGCAGAACTAGCGCGAGCCACGGACTGGCAAAACGCGCCACCACACCTCCGGCCGCGTCCGCCGGCAACCGTTTCACGCCGGTGAACATTGCGCCGATGAGATTCTCTTTCATGAAGGCTGCGTGATACAGCACCGCGATTAGGTGCGCGCCGGCCAGCAACAGCAGCAGGTTGAAATTCCAGATATGGATCATCGTCAACTGGTCGGAGGTCGCCTTGCTTATCAAGTCGTAGAGCGGCCCATTGCTGAGCAGGTCGTCGTTGGCGAACAGGCCGGTGCCCGTTTGCACCAGCAGCGCGAGCAGCAGCACCAGCACCATCCAGCCACCCAGCGGATTGTGTCCCGGGTACGGCGAGGGCTTGCGCGCGAGCAGGTGCTTCATGCATTCGATGCAGGCAGAGGGCGCGGCGAGAAAGCTGGTAAAGCGCGCGTGGGTGCTGCCGGCGAATCCCCAAAGGATGCGGAACAGCACCAGCGCGAGGACCGCGTAGCCCGCGCGCATGTGCCACTCGATCCACTCGCTGCCGGACTTGCCGCTGAAGAACATGAAAGCGAACAGCAGCACCAGCAGCCAGTGAAACAGCCGCACCGGCACATCCCAGACCTTGACCTGCGTTTCCCCGGCTCCCATGCATCCCATCCTAACAGCCGCAGGTTGGGTTTATTCCCCTGCCAGCTACCTCAGGCCGGCGACGTATTCGGCGACCGCCTGGATCTCGCGGTCGCTCATGCGCGTGACCACGCCGCGCATCATGCCGTTCGGGTCGTTCGCGCGCGCGCCGGCACGGAAAGCCTTGAGTTGCGCCTCGACATATTCCGGAAATTGCCCGGCTATGCGCGGAAACTGCGCCGGCATGCCCGCCCCGGCCGGCCCATGGCAACCCGCGCAAGCCGCGACGCCGGTGGCGATGTTGCCGCCACGGTAGATTTTCTGTCCGAGCGCGGCGAGGTCCTTGTCTTTCGCCGCCGCCGGCTTGAGCTTCTGCGACGCGTAATACGCGGCGACATCCTTCAGGTCGGCAGGCGACAGGCTTCCAATCATGCCCATCATCACCGCATTGTCGCGTTCGGGCTTCTTGCTTCCCTGGGGCTTGAAGTTAAGCAGCTGCTTGTGCAGGTATTCGTAGAATTGGCCCGCGAGTTTCGGGTTCGCCGAAATCTGGCTGTTGCCGTCGGCCGCATGACAGGCAGCGCAGGTCTGGCTCGCGATGAGCTGACCCTTCGCGGCATCGGGCTTGGCAGGGGCTTGAGCGAGCGCGCCAGCAGGCCAAAATGCAACCCAGAAACACGCGGCGCTGGCAAAGTACGCCAACTGTCGGATCATGCGGCAGCTCCCTGAATATTGCCGTGGAAAGCCGCGATTTTATTAGAATTTCCACCTTTCAGTATAGGCTTGCGTCCGTTGTCCCCGATCCAGCAAGCGCGTTTCCTTCTGTCCGCCGCAGCGGTCGGGGACTTTCCTCCCGAGACCGGGCCGGAGCTCGCCTTCGCTGGACGCTCCAATGTCGGCAAATCGAGCGCCATCAATGCGCTTGCCGGCCGCAAACGGCTGGCGTTTTCCAGTAAAACACCCGGCCGGACCCAGACCATCAATTTCTTCGACCTCGGGGATGTGGGTAGGCTGGCTGATCTGCCGGGCTACGGCTATGCAAGCGTGCCGCAAGCCCTGCGCGCGAGCTGGGACGCGCTGATAGGGGGCTATCTCACCGGCCGGGGCACGCTGGCCGGAGTGGTGGTGCTGATGGATGCGCGCCATCCACTCACCAGGAACGACCGCGAATTCCTTGAATGGCTGCGCCCGGTGCCTGCGCCGCGGCTAATGCTGCTGTCCAAGTCGGACAAACTGTCGCGCGCCGAGCAGGCAAAAACGCTCGCGACCACCCGAGACGCTCTCGACAAGGCCGCGCTGACATCGCTGGTGCAGCTGTTTTCGAGCAGCAGCGGCGAGGGGGTCGAAGAAGCGCGCCAACAACTGGACAACTGGCTCCGGGATCAGACTTGATCCCGGAGCCGGAATAAAAAGCCCCCGGAAAAGGGGAACTAAACCGGGGGCGGAAAACACCCCGACTTGGGGTCGGGGCAACCCGCTCAGGGAGGTGAAGCGGGAGACGACTTGCATCGTCTGAAGGTAAGATTGTCGCCAGCAGAAAAAGTTCCTAGTAGGTCATAGAGCGGAAAACCTGCCTAATAATCAAATGAATATCTACGGGTCTTATCCGGCGGTCAGGATGCGACGCATGCGGCGCGACGAATTCTCACGCCGGTTGATGCGGGAAACCGTGCTTACCGCAGACGATCTGATCTATCCGGTCTTCATTCTCGACGGGAAAAACCGCACTCAAAAAGTGGCTTCGATGCCGGGCGTGGAGCGCCTCACGGTAGACCGGCTGCTGCCCGTGGCCGAGCGCTGCCTCAAGCTGCGCGTGCCGGTGATGGCCCTGTTCCCTGCGATCGACGCGAAGCTCAAGTCGCTCGACGGTCGCGAAGCTTTCAATCCGAAAGGGCTGATCCCGCGCGCGGTCGCGGCGCTGAAGCAACGCTTTCCCGAACTCGGCATCATGACCGACGTGGCGCTGGATCCGTATACCTCGCACGGCCAGGACGGCGTGATCGACAAGACGGGCTACATCCTGAACGACGTCACGCTGGCTATTCTCGAAAAGCAGGCGCTGGCGCAGGCCGCCGCGGGTGTCGATATCGTCGCGCCCTCCGACATGATGGATGGCCGTATCGGCCGCATCCGCCAGGCGCTCGAGAAGGCGGGCCATGCCCACACCAAAATCATGGCCTACTCGGCGAAGTACGCCTCGGGCTTCTACGGTCCTTTCCGCGATGCCGTGGGTTCGGCGAAGAATCTGGGCAACAGCGACAAGAAGACCTACCAGATGGATCCTGCGAATTCCGACGAAGCCTTGTGGGAGGTCGGGCTCGACCTCGCCGAAGGCGCCGACATGGTGATGGTGAAGCCGGGCATGCCCTACCTCGACATCCTGCGGCGCGTGAAAGACGAGTTCAAGGCGCCGACCTTCGTCTACCAGGTGTCGGGCGAGTATTCGATGCTGCGCGCGGCGATCGCCAATGGCTGGCTGCCGGATTCCTGCATCATGGAATCGCTCACCGCGTTCAAGCGCGCCGGCGCCGACGGCATCCTCAGCTACTTCGCGCTCGAAGCCGCGGCGCAGCTGCGCCGCTAGCCGAACACCAGCATCACGCCGTGCGCTTCGTCGGCGGGGACGACGAGCGCGCCATCTTTCAGAGTGACGAACGAAAAGCCGCCGCGCTCAAGGCTGGCAGCTGCGGCCTTCTTGTCGTCGGCATGAAAGCAAAGAGCCGCGATTGACGGCGCATCCGCGCGCGCATACTTCACGGGAATCCCCTTCAGCAGACGAGCGTAGCGAGTTGGATCATTGCTCGCGATTGTCACGGATTTGATTCCCGCGACACCGTTCGCATGGCGCTGATATTCCGGCCGCCACACGACGTCGCGCGTATGGTGCTGGCAAATGAAGGTGCGAAACCCCGGCGTCTCGTCGGGCGGCAACTGGACCAGCGTGAAGCGGGCTTCGCCCAGATTCTCGACCGGGCGGGACAGCGCCAGCGGCGCCTCGGCAGCGATCCCGGCCTGCGTCAATTCGGCATGTGCTGCTGCGGCATCCCCGGTCGCCAGGGCGAATGCGCCCACTCCCTCCCGCTTCGACAGAAAATCGGCGTGATACTGAAGCGCTACTGGTGGCGCGGCCGGCAGCGCCATGAGCTCGAGATAGTCGCGCCCGAACATGATGCAGTGGTTCCTCGAGCCGAGCGAGTGGAAACCGCGCGGCGTGAGCGTGAATCCCATGCGTGCGTAGGTATCGCGCGCCCGGTCCAGGTCTCGCACCAGAACCATCGCGTGGTCGATGCCGCGGACGTGCTGGAACGTCATGGCGCGCCCGCGAGCTCGAGCGTCTTCAGGAAGCGTTCGGCGTTCTGGTAGCCGATCACCCGCAGGCCCTGCAACTCGCGGCCCTGCGCGTCGAAGAAAATGATCCCCGGCGGTCCGAACAGGCGGAAGCGCTTGAGCAGCGCCTTGTGTTCCGCTGTATTGGCGGTGACATCAACCTGCAATAGCAGCATGCCATCCATCTTCGGCTTGACGCGCGCATCGCTGAAGGTGAGCGCCTCCATCTCTTTGCAGGACACGCACCAGTCGGCATAGAAATCGAGCATCACCGGCTTGCCCGGCGACTTCAGATTCTGCTCCAGCCCGGCGATCGACTGGATGCGGACGAATTGCGTATTGCCTCCCGAAGGCAGCAGCACCGGCCACACGATCCATAGCGCCACCGCAAGCAGCAGGACGCCGAACACATGCTTCACGCGCACCATCCAGGGTCCCGATTTCGGCAGCAGGGCGCCTTCGGAAACGCCGACGACCAGCAGCGGGATGCCCATCCCGATTGCCATTGCGAAAAGCGCCGAACCGCCAAGCACAACATCCCGCGTCTGGCTGATGTAGAGAAGCGCCCCGGCAAGCGGCGCCGCCACGCAGGGACTCACGATGATCGCCGAAAGCGCGCCCATGGCGGCGACGGAAGCGACGCGGCCGCCCCGCAAGCGCCCGTGAGCCGCGTGCAGCCGGTGGTGCAGGAAGCCGGGCAACTGGAGTTCGTAGAGGCCGAACATCGACAAGGCGAGCGCGACGAATACCAGGGCGAACGCACCCAGCACCCAGGCGTTTTGCAGCGCCGATGCCAGCAGCGTGCCGGACCAGGCGGCCGTCACGCCCGCCGCCGCGTAGGCCACCGCCATGCCGAGCACGTAGGCCGATGACAGCAGCAATGCGCGCAGCTTGCCAAGATCCCTGCCCTCGCCCGCGATGATTCCGGAGAGGATCGGCACCATCGGCAACACGCAAGGCGTGAATGCGAGCAGCAGGCCAAAGCCGAGGAAGCTCGCGAGCACCAGCAGTGGCCCGCCCGATTCGAAAAGGCGGGCAACTTCGAAATCGCTCGCCTGCAGCGAGAATCCCGGCGCCGGGGCCGCCGGCGCGCCCGCAGGCGGCGCGGATTGTGCAGACAATCCGGCAAGGCGGATTGTCGCCCTGCTGTCCATCGGGATGTAGCACACGCCAACGTCCGCGCAGCCTTGTGAGGTCACCGTAAGGTGCAGCACCCCCTCGGCGTTTTCCACGGGCAGCCGGATGACGACCTGCTTACGGTAGGTTTCCACTTCGCCGAAAAATTCGTCCTTCTTGCGCAGGCCCGGGGGAAACTGGGGCGCGCCGAGCTTCGCTTTCGAACCCGGCCCCGCGGCGAAGCGAAATCGCTCGCGGTACATGTAGTAGCCCTCGGCAATCGCGAAACTCACTTCCACGGTATTTGCGTCGAGAGCGCGCGTGGAGATGCGAAAAGCCTTTCCCGGCTCCAGCAGGTCGCCCGGGCCCGCCGCGTGGGCGGCGCCGAACAGGCAAAGGAGGAGTGCGAGGATCCTGATCATTTTCCGCCGGTAGTTTCCGCGGAGACCCAATCCAGGTACGCCGGCAGTCCCCGCTCGACTCTGACCGCGATGATTTCCGGAAGTTCGTAGGGGTGCCCGGCGCGAATCGCCGCCTCGAGCTCCGCATACCGCTCCGCGGTGGTCTTGATCAGCAGCGGGTGCTCTTCGTCGTGCCGCACCGCGCCCTTCCAGCGGTACGCCGCGCGGTCAGGCAGGTTGGTGAACACCAGCAGCATGTGCATGCCCCAATCCCTCCCGCACCGTCGGGTAACGCAGCCGTACGCCCAGCGCATGCTTCAGACGGGTGTTAGCCAGTCGCCGGGATTCGTTCATGAAAGAAAGCAGCTCCGGCGGTATGCGGCCTGCCGCTTCGGCGCGCGAGATGCGCGGCGGGCGCGGCAGGCCTGCATGGTCCGCAACCAGGTCGAACCATTCGCCCATCTTGAGCCGGGAATCGTCCGAGGCATTGTAGATCCCGGCCGGCGCGTCATCTTCCAGCGAGCGGGCGCAGATTGCGGCGAGATCCTCCGCGTGGATGTGGTTGGTGTAGACGTCGTCGGCATCGCGCAGTACCGGCGTGCCCGCGTGCAACCGCTCCAGCGGCAGGCGATCGGCCGCGTAAATGCCGGGCGCTCGCAGGATCACTAACGCAACGCCGTGCAAATTGCACCATAGTGCAAGCTGCGTCTCGGCATTCGCGCGGCGTCTGGCGCGTGGGCTTTGCGGATTCAGCGCGCGCGATTCATCTACCAGGGCGCCGCCGCAGTCGCCATAGACGCCGCTGGTACTGATATAGACAAGGCGGGTTGGTAGAATCCGCCTGCTTTCGAGCGAATTGAGCAGGTTGGCGGTGCGGGTATCGGTGGCGCCGGACGCAGGTGGCGGTGCGCAGTGCAGCACCGCATCAGCGGATTCAAGCGCGGCGAGAGTATCGGGGCGGTCGAGGTCCATGCCCTGCGCACGCGAAAGCACGCGGACCTCGAATAGGGATCCGAGCAGCGGCAGGGTGCGGCGCGCGATGTCGCCGAAACCGGCGATCAACAGGCATTTCATCGGCATCATTGTAACGACATGCATACAGTCACCCTTCAGCCCAGCGGTCACCAGTTCCAGGTCGAGGAAGGCGAAGCCGTGCTCGCCGCGGCGCTGCGCCAGGGTTTCGTGCTGCCCTACGGCTGCAAGAACGGCGCCTGCGGCAGCTGCAAGGGCACAATTGTTTCCGGCAGCGTGGACTACGGCGTCTACCAGCCCAAAGCGCTCACCGATGAAGAGAAGGCCCAGGGCAAGGCGCTGTTCTGCCAGGCCAGGCCGCTCTCGGATCTGGTGCTGGAGGCGCGCACCATCGGCGCCGCCAAGGACATCCAGATCAAGAAGCTGCCCTGCCGCGTGCAGAAGCTTGAACGGCTTTCGGACGACGCGATGCTGCTGCAGATCAAACTGCCGGCCAATGAAAAGCTGGTGTTCCTTGCCGGGCAGTATATCGAGTTCCTGCTGAAGGACGGCAGCCGACGCAGCTTTTCCATGGCAACCGCGCCGCATGATGCGGAGTTCATCGAATTGCACGTCCGTCATGTCGCCGGCGGCCAGTTCACCGACCACGTCTTCAACAAGATGAAGGAGCGCGACATCCTGCGCTTCGAGGGCCCTTTCGGCACCTTCTTCCTGCGCGAGGACTCCGACAAGCCGGTGGTGTTCGTCGCCTCGGGAACCGGCTTCGCGCCGATCAAGGCGGTGCTCGAGCACATGTTCCACAAGGGCATCGCGCGCCCGGCGACGCTCTACTGGGGCGGCCGGCGGCCGAAGGACCTGTACATGAACGCGCTGGCAGAGAAATGGGCCGCCGAGCATGCGGGCTTCAAGTACGTGCCGGTGATCTCCAACGCGCAACCTGAAGACGGCTGGCACGGACGCACTGGCTTCGTGCACCGAGCGGTCATGGAGGATTTTCCTGACCTGTCCACCCACCAGGTGTACGCCTGCGGCGTGCCGATCATGGTGGACTCGGCAAAGAAGGATTTCATCGCCTCATGCAGGCTGCCGGAAGATGAGTTCTACGCCGACAGCTTCACCACCCAGGCCGACCTCGCACCGTCTCAGGCGGTTTCCCCCAAGTAGGCTTCGCGCACTTTCGGACTTTCGAGCAAGCCCTCCGCTTCGCCTGAAAGGGTGATATTGCCGGACTCCATCACGTAGCCGCGGTTCGCCACTTCGAGCGCCAGGCGCGCATTCTGCTCCACCAGCAGGATCGTCACGCCCTGGCTGGCGATTTGACGCACGATCTCGAAGATTTTCGCCACCAGGCGTGGCGCGAGGCCCATCGAGGGTTCATCCAGCAGCAGCAGCTTCGGCCTGGCCATCAGCGCACGACCCATCGCCAGCATCTGCTGCTCGCCGCCCGACAGCGTGCCGGCCACCTGCGTACGGCGCTCCTTCAGGCGCGGAAAGGTTTCGTAGCGGCGCTCGATGTCTTCCGCGATACCCGCATCGTTGCGCGTGTATGCGCCCATCGCGAGATTTTCCTGCACCGTGAGCTGCGGGAATATGCCGCGTCCCTCGGGAACCATCACCAGGCCCCGGCGTGGTAGTTCGTGCATAGCGACGCCCGCGATGTCGGTGCCGCCATAGCGAACGCTGCCGGCGCGCGCCGGCAGCAGGCCGCAGACCGCGCGCAGCGTAGTGCTCTTGCCCGCGCCGTTGGCGCCGATCAGGCACACCAACTCGCCTTCGCGCACTTCGAGGTCGACGCCTTTCACAGCATGGATGCCGCCGTAGCTGACCTCTAGGCCCCTGACTTCAAGCAGCACTGGAAACCCCAAGATAGGCCTCGATCACTTTCGGATCGCTCTGCACCTCGGCCGGTGCGCCCTCGGCTATCTTCTGGCCGTAATCCAGCACCAGCACGCGGTCGCAGACGTTCATTACCAGGCGCATGTCATGCTCGATGAGCAGGATCGTGGTCCCGTCTTTACGAATGTCTTGCAACAGCTTGCGCAGCGCGACTGTCTCCGAGGCGTTCATGCCCGCCGCGGGTTCGTCCAGCGCGAGCAAGGCGGGTTCCGTGGCCAGTGCGCGCGCGATCTCGAGGCGGCGCTGGTCGCCGTATGGCAGGCTGCCGGCCGCTTCGTCGGCGCGCTCGCGGATGCCGACGTAGTCCAGCAGCTCGATTGCGCGCCGCTCGATCGCGCGCTCCTCAGTGACGGTACCCCGATTGCGCAGGATCGCGCCAATAACGCCCGCGCGTGTGCGCACATGGCGGCCGATCATCACGTTCTCAAGCGCGGAAAGATTTGCGAACAGGCGGATATTCTGGAAAGTGCGCGCAATGCCTGCAACGGCAATCTGATTGGGTTTTAAGCCGGTGATATTTTTTTTATTCAAATGAAAAAAACCATTGTCCGGCGCGTGTATGCCTGTCAGCACGTTGAACAACGTCGTCTTGCCCGCGCCGTTCGGGCCGATCAGGCCGTAGATCTCGCCCTTCGAAATGCCGAACGACACCCCCGAGAGCGCCTGCACGCCGCCGAAGCGCTTGCCGATGTCCTTTGCCTCAAGCAGCACGGTCGTCCGTCAATTCGCGCCGGCGCACCGCCGAGGGCAGCAGGCCGGCCGGCCGAAACAGCATCACCAGCACCAGCGCGAGGCCGAAAATCAGCATGCGGATCACTTCGGGTTCGATCAGCATCTTGCCGAACAGCGCGCGCTGCGCCGGTTCCACCGTCCAGCGCAGCACCTCCGGCACGAAAGACAGCAGCAGCGCGCCGAGGATCACGCCGGCGATGTTTCCCATGCCGCCCAGCACCACCATCGAGACCACCATCACCGACTCGACCAGCACGAAACTCTCCGGCGAGATAAACCCCTGGATGGCGGAGAACATGCCGCCCGCGACGCCGCCGAAGCTCGCGCCCATCGCGAATGCCAGCAGTTTCAGCGCGGTAGTGTCGATGCCCATGGCGCGCGCCGCGGTTTCGTCTTCGCGGATCGCTTCCCAGGCGCGCCCGATACGGGAGTTCTGCAGGCGAACGTTGATCAGCACGATGGCCAGCATCAAGACGAGCAGCAGGTAGTAGTACTTCATCGGTCCGCTAATGACCGCGCCGAGCAGGCTGTCGCTTTTTGAGAAGTCGATCCCGCCGATACGCACCGGATCGATGCCGGCGATGCCCTGCGGTCCGCGCGTGATGTTCACCGGCTGCGACAGGTTGTTCAGGAAGATCCGCACGATCTCGCCGAAGCCAAGCGTAACGATGGCGAGATAGTCGCCGCGCAGCTTGAGCGTGGGCGCGCCCAGCATCACGCCGAACAGCGCGGCCACGGCGGCGCCGATGGGCAGGATCACCCAGAACGGCAGATGCAGGCCGAAGTGCGGACTGGCCAGCAGCGCGTAGACGTAGGCGCCGACGGCGTAGAACGCGATATAGCCCAGGTCCAGCAGCCCCGCGAAACCGACGACGATGTTCAGCCCGAGCGCGAGCAATACATATAACAACGCGAGGTTGGCGATGCGCACCCACGCGGTGCCGGCCAGCGAGAGCGCGAACGGCAACAGCAGCAGCGCGACAGCGATCAGCGCGATGCCGATCCAGACCTTGCGCCCGCCTTCTTTCATGCCCGGTCGCCCACGCGCTCGCCCAGCAGTCCCGACGGTCGAAACACCAGCACCAGGATCAGCACCACGAAGGCGAATACGTCCTGGTAGTTGGAGCCGAAAAGGATGAAATGCCCGCCGTCGGCGCAACTCGCCTCAGGTCCGATCCCCCAGCGGCACAAGTCGGTCAGGTCGCCGATGTAGCCCGCGCCGAGGGCTTCGACCACGCCGAGCAGCAGGCCGCCGATCATGGCGCCCGGGATGTTGCCAATGCCGCCCAGCACCGCGGCGGCGAAGGCCTTCATGCCCAGCACCGAGCCCATGGTGTATTGCGCGACGCCATAGTAGGTGCCGACCATCACGCCCGCGACCGCGCCCAAGGCCGCTCCAATGACGAAGGTGGCGGCGATGACGCGATTCACGTCGACGCCCATCAGCCGCGCGACCTGGGGATTCTGCGCGGTGGCACGCATCGCGGTGCCGAGCCGCGTGCGGTACACGAGCAGCGCGAGTCCGGTCATCATCGCAAAACACAGGCTGAGAATCGCGATCTGCACGCCGGTGATGGTCGCGCCGAGGAAGTTGTAGGTGGTGAGCGGAATGATCTGCGGAAAAGCCATCACATTCCGGCTCCAGACCAGCATCGCCAGGTGCTGCAAGATGATCGACACGCCGATCGCGGTAATCAGCGGCGCAAGCCGCGGCGCGTTGCGCAGCGGCCGGTAGGCCAGCCGTTCCATCGCATAGCCGGCCAGCATGCAGACCGGGATGGCGCAGCCGGTGCCGATCAGCACCACCACCAGCGGCGGCATTCCACCGGCGGCGAGCGCGTTGATCACCGTGAACGCGACCATCGCGCCGATCATCACCACTTCGCCGTGCGCGAAATTGATCAGCTGGATGATGCCGTAGACCATGGTGTAGCCCAGCGCCACGATGGCGTACACGGCCCCGAGCGTCAGGCCGTTCACCAGCTGCTGAACGAAAATGTCCACGGCGGTCCGAGACTAGCAAAAAAAACGGCACCCGAAGGCGCCGTCTTCTCCCGCCGGTAGCGCAGGCTTACTTCTTGGCTTCTTCCTTGGGCGCGTCCTTCGCCGGTTCCGCGACAGGCGCAGCGGCGGGCGCGGCAGCCGGAGCCGCAGCGGGCGCCGGGGCCGGCGCCGATGCCTTGACAAAATCCTCGTAGGAGATCGTCTGACCGCCCTTGATGATGGCGATCGGCGCGAGCTTGCCGTCCTTCATGGTGAAGATGGTGATCTCCGCATCCTTGCGGTCGCCCTTATCGTCGAAGGCGATCTTCCCGGTGGCGCCCTTGTAGTCGATCTTCGCCAGCTCCGGCAGGTACTTCGCCGGATCGGGCGAGTTGGCCTTCTTCATCGCCTCGATCAACAGGTTTGCGGCATCGTAGGTAAACGGCGCGTAGATGATCGGATCGGCGTTGAACTGCTTCTTGTAGGCGTCGAGGAATTTCTTGTCCGCGGCCTGCGGCGGGATGCCGGCCTGCGAGCACAGCAGCCCTTCGGCCGCGGCGCCGGCCAGCTTGACCATCTCGTCGGTGCAAGCGCCATCGCCGAACGAGAACACCGCCTTCACGCCCAGTTCGCGGCCCTGCTTGAGCAGCGGCCCGCCGGTGGCGTCCATGCCACCGTAGAACACCGCGTCGGCTTTCTTGCCCTTCACCTTGGTGAGGATGGCTTTCCAGTCAGTAGTCTTGTCGGTGCCTTTCTCCCGCGGTAGCACCTTGACTTTGGCGGCTTTGAGCGATTTCTCCACTTCGTCGGCGAGGCCTTCGCCGTAGGCAGTGGCATCGTCGATGATCGCGACCAACTTCGGGCTCTTGGTCGCGGCCAGGTAGCTCGCCACCGCCGGGCCCTGCTGGTCGTCGCGCGCGACTACACGGAACTGGCCTTTAAAGCCCTGCTCGGTAAGCTTGGGGTTGGTCGCCGAGCCGGAAATCACCGGCAGGCCGGCCTTGTTGTAGATGTCGGATGCCGGGATCGAGGTGCCGGAATTCAAGTGACCGACCACGCCCGCGACCTTGGCATCGACCAGCTTCTGCGCGACCGTGGTGCCGACCTTCGGGTCTGCCTGGTCGTCTTCGGCTACCAGGACGAATTTCGCGTCCTTGCCGCCGATCTTGATCTTGGCCGCGTTCGCTTGGTCGATCGCGAGGCGCGCGCCGTTCTCGTTGTCCTTGCCCAGGTGGGCAATGCCGCCGGTGAGCGGTCCGACATGGCCGATCTTGATTTCGATCGAGGGCGGAGGCGGCGGCGCCTCGACCTTGGCTTCCTGTTTGGGGGCGGGCTTTTTCTCTTCGCCGCAGCCGATCAGGCCAATAGCGGCGGCAAGCACGCTCAATGCGATCTTCGTTTTGCTCATGGAATCTCCCGGGAAAACAACGCACCAATGATACCGCAGGACGAAAAAAGGGCCGGTTTCCCGGCCCTCTTCGTGCACCTCGTAAGTGCGCTCGGTTACTTGATCGACAGCACCCACTTGACCAGCGTTTTGACGTCGGCGTCGGGCACCGCAGCATTCGGCGGCATCGGCACCTGACCCCACACACCGGTACCGCCCTTCTTCACCTTCTCGACGAGCTTGGCTTCGGCGTCCTTCTGGCCGGCGTACTTCTTCGCCACATCAGCGTAGGTCGGGCCGATGGTCTTGGTGCCTTTGACGACATGGCAGGTGGTGCACAGGTGCTTCTTGGCGAGTTCTTCGTTCGCCTGGGCCGGCAGCGCCAGGCTCAGGGCCAGGCTGGCGGCGGAAAGAATCAGTGATTTCATGGGTTTCCCGTCCATTGGATGTGCAAATGCTACCTCAGTCCGGCAATTAACGCCCCGGATAGCCATCCGTTGACCGCCGCCGGCCGCCTCAGGTTTCCGAATCCGTGATCGCTCCTTTCGATGCGGTGCTTACCAGGCGCATGTACTTCGCCAGCAGGCCGCGTGTGTAGCGTGGCTTCGGCGCCCTCCATTTTTTCCGCCGCGCCGCGAGTTCCTTCGCCGGCACATTCAGTTGCAGCACCAGTTTTTTTGCATCGATGGTGATGGAATCGCCTTCTTTCACCAGCGCGATGGTGCCGCCCACATAGGCTTCGGGCGCGACATGCCCCACCACCATGCCCCAGGTGCCGCCGGAGAAACGTCCGTCGGTCAGCAGCCCCACAGATGCGCCCAGGCCCTGCCCGATCAGTGCGGAAGTCGGCGCAAGCATCTCCTGCATCCCCGGTCCGCCCTTGGGACCTTCGTAGCGGATGACGAGCACGTCGCCCGGCTTGATCTTCCTGGCAAGGATCGCCTTCATTGCTGCCGGCTCCGAATCGAAGACGCGGGCCGGACCCGTAATCGAAATCTTCTTCAGTCCGGTGATCTTTGCCACGCAGCCTTCCGGGGCGAGGTTGCCCTTGAGGATTGCGAGGTGTCCCTGCTTGTAGATGGGATTGGACCAGGGCCGGATCACGTCCTGATCCTTGCGCGGTTCGGCCGGCACGTCCTTCAGCATCTCGGCCATGGTCTTGCCGTGGATGGTCATGCACTCGCCGTGCAGCACGCTGTTCGCCAGCAGGATCTTGAGAACCTGCGGCACGCCGCCGGCACGGTGGAAGTCCACCGCGACGTATTTTCCTGAGGGCTTCAGGTCGCACAGCACTGGCACTTTGCGGCGCACCCGCTCGAAATCATCGATGGTCCACTTCACTTCCGCGGCGGAAGCGATGGCGAGGAAGTGCAGTACTGCGTTGGTCGAGCCTCCCGTCGCCATCACCAGCGCAATCGCGTTCTCGATCGATTTGCGGGTGATGATGTCGCGCGGCTTGAGATTCCTGCGGATCGCTTCGACGAGGACCTTGGCGGATTCCGCAGCCGAGTCCGCCTTTTCGCGATCCGGCGCCGCCATTTGCGACGAGCCGAGCAGGCTCATGCCGAGCGCCTCGAACGACGACGACATGGTGTTGGCGGTGTACATGCCGCCGCAGGCACCGACCGACGGGCAGGCGTTCTTCTCGATGCCGAGGAAGTCTTCCTGGCTCATCTTGCCCGCGCTGAAGGCGCCCACCGCCTCGAACGCCGAGACGATGGTGAGGTCCACGCCCTTCCATTTGCCCGGCTTGATGGTGCCGCCGTAGACGTAGATACCCGGCACGTTCATGCGCGCGAGCGCCATCATGCCGCCCGGCATGTTCTTGTCGCAGCCGCCCACGACGAGTGCGCCGTCCATGGCCTGGCCGTTGACCGAGGTCTCGATGGCGTCCGCAATGACTTCGCGCGAGACCAGCGAATACTTCATCGCCTCGGTGCCCATGCCGATGCCGTCGGTAACGGTCGGCACGCCGAACACCTGCGGCTTGGCGCCTGCCGCCTCCAGGGCGGCCATGGCGCTATCGACCAGCGGCTGGATGCCGGCATTGCAGGGGTTCATGGTGGAGTGGCCGTTGGCGACGCCGACGATGGGTTTCTCGAAATCGCCGTCACCGAAGCCGACCGCGCGCAGCATGGCGCGGTTGGGCGATCGCGCCGGGCCGTGCGTGATGAGTTTGGAGCGCCGGTTGCTGGGGGTGGTCATGGGTTCCTCCTGAGGTTCGGCGAGTCTAAGCCGCCGCATGTGTTGCAATCCAATACAATGAAAGTCCTCGATTGATACCTTTTGGGTATGAATACTCCCGACTTGCGCCAGCTGCGTCACTTCATCGCCGTCGCCGAGCAGCTGCACTTCGGCCGCGCTGCGACGGCGCTGCACATTTCGCAACCGCCGCTGTCGCGCTCGATACGCGACCTGGAAGCGCGCGTCGGCGCGACACTGCTCGCGCGTACACGCCGCCGCGTCGAGCTGACCCCCGAGGGTGCGCATTTCCTCGAGAAAGCCAAGCGGCTGCTGGCGCAGCTCGAGCGCGCGGTGCTGGAGGTCGGCAGCATGGCTGCGGGCGACGGCGGGCGGCTGCGCCTCGGCTTCGTCTCACTGGCCGACTATGGCGTGCTGCCGGGCCTGCTGAAAGCCTACAAGTTGGCGCGTCCCGGCGTCGATCTGGCGCTGCGCGAAATGCTGTCGCCGGACCAGGCGGCGGCGCTGTCCGCGGGAGAACTCGATTTCGGACTGCTGCTGCCGCCGGTGCCGGGCGCCTACCTCGAACACATTGTGGTGCAGCGCGAACGCTTCGTCGCCGCGTTGCCCGCGCGCCATCGCCTGGCCCGATCGCGCGGACGCGTCGCGATGCGCGACCTGGCAGGCGAAGCCTTCGTCATGGCGCCGCGCGCGATCGCTCCCGGCCTGCACGACATCGTCGCGCGGCTGGCGGCGCGGGCCGGATTTTCGCCTCGCGTCGCGCAGGAGGCGATCCAGATGCAGACCGTGGTGAGCCTGGTATCCAGTGGCCTCGGCATCGCCATCGTTCCCGCTTCAGTCGCCAATCTTGGCCGGCGCGGCGTGGTCTATCGCGAACTCGCCGATGCCCATCCCCGCCTGGACCTGTGGCTCGCCTGGCGGCGCGGCGCATTGGGTGTCGCTGCCAGCGAATTCGTTCAGCACGCGCGCCGAATTGCACGCTAATCTGCTGCCGCAATCATGCTGACCCATCCAAATTTCGACCCGATCGTGTTCTCGGTCGGCCCGCTGGCGGTACGCTGGTACGGCCTGATGTACTTGCTCGCCTTTGCCGCGTTCTGGTGGCTCGGCACGCGCCGCATCCGGGCGGGGCTGGCTCCGGTGTCGCGGGAGCAGCTGGACGACCTGCTGTTCGGCGGCATCGTCGGAGTCATCCTCGGCGGGCGGCTGGGCTACGTGCTGTTCTACAAGCCGGGCTACTACTTTTCCCACCCGCTCGAAATCTTCGCAGTCTGGCAGGGTGGTATGTCGTTCCATGGCGGCTTCCTCGGCGTGCTGGCGGCGATGGCTTTCGTCGCGTACCGGCAACGCGTCAACTGGTGGAGCCTGATGGATTTCGTCGCGCCGCTGGTGCCGATCGGGCTGGCCGCCGGACGCCTGGGCAACTTCATCAACGGCGAACTCTGGGGGCGCGTCACCGACGCGCCCTGGGGTATGGTGTTCCGCGGCGCCGGCGACCTGCCACGCCATCCGTCGCAGCTCTACCAGATGGCACTGGAAGGATTCGCGCTATTTGCGCTGCTATGGTGGTTCTCCTCTACGCCGCGGCCGCGGGCGCAGATTTCCGCTCTGTTCCTCATCGGCTATGGTGTTGCCCGCTTCATCGGCGAGTTCGCGCGCGAACCGGACGCGTTCCTCGGCTTGCTGGCGTTCGGTCTCAGCTTGGGCCAATGGCTGAGCGTGCCGATGATCGCCGCCGGCATCGCGCTTTTCTGGTGGAGCACGAGGCGCGCGTGATGCTGCTCGCGCGACGCTAGCCGAGCGCCCGCTCCAGCACCCGCGCAACGTGCATGGCCTGGCGTTGGGCGCCATGCTCGATCTGGTGCCGGCAACTGGTGCCATCGGCGACAATCAGGGTTTCGGCTGCAGCGCCGCGCACCGCGGGCAGCAGGCTCGCCTCGCCCATCTTCATCGACACCTCGTAGTGCTCGGCTTCGTAGCCGAAGCTGCCCGCCATGCCGCAGCAACTGGATTCGACCGTCTGTACCTGAAGGCCCGGTACCAGCTTCAGCGTCTTCTCCACTGCGGACATCGCGCCGAAGGCCTTCTGGTGGCAATGTCCGTGCAGCAGCGCTTGTGCGCCGATGGATTTCAGCTTCAGGTTCAGGCGCCCCGCGTCCGATTCCGCAGAGAGGAACTCTTCGAACAGGACGGCATGTTTGGCCAAAGCTTCGGTTCCCGGGAGCAGCACGCTGTATTCGTCGCGCAGCGTGTAGAGGCATGAAGGCTCGAGTCCGATCACCGGAATGCCGTGCGCAACCCAGGGCGCAAGCGCCTCCAGCATGCGGCGCGCTTCGGCTTTCGCCTCCTCGACCAGGCCAGCCGACAGGAAAGTGCGGCCGCAGCATAGCGGCCGGCCGCCGTCCCTCGACGGCTGCGCCGCGTGCACCCGGTAGCCGGCGGACTGCAGCACGCGGATCGCCGCGCGCGCGTTCTCCGGCTCGAAGTAGCGGTTGAAGGTATCCACCATCAGCACCACCTCCCTTTCGCCGCTCTTCGGCCAAGGTCGGTCGATGAAGTGGTTGCGCTGCCACAGCGGCAGCGGCCGGCGGCCGGTGAAGCCGGCGAACCCGCTGAACCATCGCATCGCCAGGTTCGCCAGCGGCGCGGCGGCGGCGGCGAGCGGCGCATAGCGCGGCAGCCAGGCGATCGCGCGATCGCGCAGCGTCAGGGCGTGGCTTTTGCGGTAGTGCGCAAGGAACTCGATCTTCATGCGCGCCATGTCGACGCCGGTGGGGCATTCGCGCTTGCAACCCTTGCAGGACACACACAGATCCAGCGCCTCCTTCACCTGAGCATCGGCATCGGCGCCCAGCTGTCCCGAGAGCGCAAGGCGCAGCGTATTGGCGCGGCCGCGGGTCAGGTGCATCTCGTCTTGCGTGACGCGGTAGGACGGGCACATGGTGCCGGCGTCGAACTTGCGGCAGTGGCCGTTGTTGTTGCACATTTCCACCGCCCTATCCAGCCCGCCCCATTCCGACCAGTCGAGCGCCGGCGGCGCTGGCGGCGTCGCCGCGTATCCGGGCTTGAAGCGGAACAGGGATTTGTCATCCATCTTCGACGGCGCGACGATCTTGCCCGGATTCATCAGGCCGCGCGGATCGATCCAGGATTTGATCTCGCCCAGCGCGGCAATCAGGCGCGGGCCGAAAAACGGCGCGATCCACTCCGAGCGCACCAGGCCGTCGCCATGCTCGCCCGAATAGGCGCCCTTGTATTGCTTGACCATCGCGCAGGCTTCTTCGGCGATGGCGCGCATTTTCTCCGCGCCGTCGCGCCGCATGTCCAGTATCGGGCGCACGTGAAGCGTACCGACCGACGCGTGCGCATACCAGGTGCCGCGCGTGCCGTGCTTTTCGAATACACGCGTGAGCCGGTCAGTGTATTCGGCGAGGTGCTCGAGCGGCACCGCGCAATCCTCGATGAACGACACCGGCTTGCCATCGCCTTTCATCGACATCATGATGTTGAGGCCAGCTTTCCGGACCTCCCACAACGCCTTCTGCTGCTGCGCGTCGGTAATCTCGACCACGCTTCCGGGCAGGCCGAGATCCGCCATCAATTGGACCAATTGCTTCAGCCTCGATTGTTGCAGGGAAGAGTCTTCTCCCGAAAATTCGACGAGAAGAATCGCATCAGGCTCGCCTCTGATGAAGGCGTCCACCGTCTTGCGGAATGCGCCGATCTCGCGCGCAAGGCCGATCATGGTCCGGTCGACCAGCTCCACCGCCGACGGGCCGAGCTTGACGATGTGCTGGGTCAGGCTCATCGCCGTGTAGAACTTCGGAAAGTGCACCACTCCCAGCGCGCGCGCCGCGGGCAGCGGCGAGAGCTTCACCAGCAGTTGCTCCGACCAGGCGAGCGTGCCCTCGGAACCCACCAGCAAGTGCGCGGCATTGGCGTGCGGCGGGCCAAGGTGATCCAGGTTGTAGCCGGCGACCTTGCGCAGCAGCTTGGGAAAGCGTGCCTCGATTTCGCTCTTTTCCCGTTCGTACAGCGCCTTCAGCTTTTCCTGCAGTTCTTTGAATTTTTTATCGGAAGAAACTTCCTGCAAAGGCCCAAACCGCCAGCGATCGCCCTCGGAGGTAACCGCATCGATCGCGAGCACGTTGTGCACCATGTTGCCGTAGGCGATCGAGCGCGAGCCGCAGGAGTTGTTGCCCGCCATGCCGCCCAGGGTCGCCTGCGCGCTGGTCGACACGTCCACCGGGAACCACAATCCGTGTGCGCGCAATTTGGCGTTCAGTGCATCGAGCACGATGCCCGGCTGGACGAGCGCGGTGCGCGCGGCGGGATCGACTTCGACCAGGCGGTTGAGGTATTTCGAGTCGTCGATGATCAGCGCGGCGCCCACCGCCTGGCCACACTGCGAACTGCCCGCGCCCCGCGGCAGGATCGGCACGCCCTGCTCAGCGGCGATGGCCATCGCGATGCGCGCCGCTTCCGCTGTGCGCGGCACCACGATGCCAACCGGTTCGATCTGGTAGATCGAGGCATCGGTCGAATAGCGGCCGCGCGAAGCGGCGTCGAATAGAACTTCGCCGTCGACTTCACGGCGCAAGCGCGCGGCGAGCGCCGAATCGCCGGGTTTCGCCGCGACGACCTTGACCGGGAATGCCGGTGCGTTCACGCCGCTTGGCGCGCCGGCAATGCAGCGAGCACGCTCGACAACTTGTGCGCCAAGTGGTCCGAAAGCAGCGCCCGGATGCGCTTCACATCCCTGGCGCTCAGCGCGGCGAGGATTTCCTCATGCTCGTGCACGGCGGAATCCCAGCGGTCTTTCGACAGGTTGGCCATGTATCGGGCGCGCTGCATGGCGCCGTTCATCTGACGATAGCTGTTGTAGAGCACGGCGTTGCCGGAATACTTCACGATCTTCAGATGGATCGCCTGGTTGAATTTGAAATAACCCGCGAGATCGCCACGCGCATGGTAAGCGAGCATCTCGTAGTGCAGAGCGCGAATTTCATTGATCTGGGCGTCGGTCGCATGCACGCAGGCGAGTTCTCCGGCGAGCGCATCGAGCGCGCCCATCACGGCCAGGGTTTCCGACAGGCGTACCGGGTCCATTTGCGAAACGATGGCGCCACGGTTGGGCAGTAACTCGACCAGGCCTTCCGTGGCGAGTACCTTGAATGCTTCGCGCAGGGGCGTGCGGGACACGCCGAGCTGGGCGGCCAGCACGCGCTCGTTCAGCCGCGCACCCGCAACCAGCCGTCCCTGTACGATCAGATCGCGCAAACGATCGGTCGCCTCCTCGTGGAGGGGGCGCCGAAGGATAGGGGCTGGCTCTTGCGAGTTGTCCATTTTGTATGCAGAATACAAAAATTGAGGAGTGAACGCAATACCCAGCCCGTATGTTGCGCACAATAGATTTGTTTGCATGCAATTTCAGGAGGAACGTATGACCCGAGCTGCCGGCCGCCATTTTCTGCAGATTCCCGGACCGACGAACGTCCCCGACCGGGTGCTGCGTGCCATCGACTTCCCGACCATGGACCATCGCAGCCCGGCTTTCGGCGTGCTCGGCAAAGAGGTTCTGGACGGCATGAAGCGGGTCTTCAAGACCGCCAGCCACGTCGTGATCTACCCGGCCTCGGGGACCGGCGCCTGGGAAGCGGCGCTGGTGAATACGCTCTCGCCTGGCGACAAGGTCCTCATGTATGAGACTGGCCATTTCGCGACGCTGTGGCAGAAGATGGCGAAGAAACTGGGACTGGAACCCGAGTTCATCGCCGGCGACTGGCGTACCGGCGCCGATCCGCAGGCGATCGAGGCACGGCTGCGCGAGGACAAGGCACACGCCATCAAGGCGGTTTGCGTGGTGCACAACGAGACCGCCACCGGTGCGGTGTCGCGCATCGCCGAAGTACGGCGCGCGATCGACGCCGCCAAACACCCGGCGTTGTTCCTCGTCGACACCATCTCCTCGCTCGGCTCGATCGACTACCGCCATGACGAATGGGGCGTGGACGTCACCGTCGGCGGCTCGCAGAAGGGATTGATGCTGCCGCCGGGGCTTTCCTTCAACGCCGTATCGGCGAAAGCGCTGGTTGCGTCGAAAACCGCGAAGCTGCCGCGCAGCTTCTGGGACTGGGGCGAAATGATCGCCAGCAACAAGGACGGCTACTTCCCCTACACGCCGGCAACCAACCTGCTCTACGGCCTGCGCGAGTCGCTCAAGATGCTGCTCGAGGAAGAAGGCTTGGACAACGTATTCGCCCGCCACCAGCGCCACGCGGAGGCGACGCGACGCGCGGTGCGCGCATGGGGAGTGGAAGTGCTGGCGAAAAATCCCGCCGAGTACTCGGGCTCGCTTACCGCGGTGCTGCTGCCGGCCGGCCACGACGCCGACCGGGTGAGGAAGATCATCCTGGAGAAATTCGACATGTCGCTGGGCACCGGCCTCGGCAAGCTCGCCGGCAAGGTTTTCCGCATCGGCCATCTGGGCGATTTCAACGATTTGACGCTGATGGGCACGCTGGCGGGCTGCGAGATGGGATTGCAGCTTGCCGGTGTTCCGGTGAAAAGAGAAGGTGTACAAGCGGCGATGGCTTACCTTGCCGAATGTCACGCCAGCCCGGCACGCGTAGCAGCCTGAACATAAAAAGAGAGAGGAGACGCCATGTTGAAGAAATTGCTCATCGCCACCGCCTGCGCGCTCGTCGCCGGCGGCGCTTTTGCGCAGGCCTTTCCCAGCAAGCCGATCAAGATGATCGTCGGTTTCCCGCCGGGTGGCGGCACCGACGTGGTGGCGCGGGTCATCAGCGCCAAGGTGCAGGAATGGTGGGGCCAGCCGGTGACAGTGGAGAACCGCCCCGGCGCCACAGGCACGATCGGCGCCGACTATGTCGCCAAGAGCCCGGCCGACGGCTACACGCTGCTGATGGGCCATGTGAATTCGACGGGTCTCGCGCCGAACCTTTTCCCCAAGCTGCCCTACGATCCGATCAAGGATTTCGCCGCGGTTGCCTACGTCGGCTACGTGCCGAACGTGCTGGCGGTGCATCCGTCGATTCCCGCCAAATCCGTGAAGGAACTCGTGGCGCTGCTCAAGGCGAATCCGGACAAGTACAACTACGCGTCGTCCGGCAACGGCAGCACGCAGCACATCGCGGGCGAGGTGTTCAAGCAGCTCACCGGGACCAGCATCGTGCACGTGCCCTACAAGGGCAGCGGCGACGCCATCAAGGACCTGTTGGCCGGCGTGGTGTCGATGAATTTCGACACCATGCCGCCGGTGATGCCGCACATCCAGGCCGGCAAGCTGCGCGGCCTGGCGATCTCAACGCCCAAGCGCCTCGCGCAGCTGCCCGACGTGCCGACCTTCGCCGAAGAAGGCATCACCGGCTTCGACGTCACCAATTGGTATGGGGTGATGGCGCCGGCCGGTACGTCGCGCGATATCGTCACCAAGCTCAACGCCGACATCAACAAGGCGATGCAGGTGCCCGAAGTGCGTGCGCGGCTGGAGAACGTCGGCACGCAGTTGCGCGAAATGAGCGTCGCCGAGTTCGATGCATTCATGAAGGCGGAAGTCGCCAAGTACGCGAAGATCATCAAAGACACCGGAGTCAAGATCGAATAATGGCCGGCGGCAGCGTACTCGTCGAGCGTGACGGCGCCATCGCCACCGTCACGCTGTCCAGCCCGGGGCGCATGAACGCGCTCGACAAGACGATGTGGGCACAGCTGGGCGCCGCGATGCGCGATCTCGGCGCCGATGACAGCCTGCGATGCATCGTGCTGCGGGGCGCGGGCGACAAGGCTTTTGCCGCGGGCGCGGATATCGCGGAGTTCAAGAACGAGCGAGCCAATGCGCAACAGGCGAAAGCCTACAGCCTGGGCGGTATCGGCTGGATGCATTCGGTCACCGACTGTCGCCACCCGACAGTGGCATTGATCCAGGGCGCCTGCGTGGGCGGCGGCCTACTGATCGCCTCGCAATGCGATTTGCGGATCTGCAATGAATCGGCGCGCTTCGGGGTGCCGGTGAAGAATCTGGGGCTCACGGAATCGTACGATGAGCTGCAGGCGATGATGCGCGTCATCGGCCCCGCGGCGTCGCTGGAAATCCTGCTCGAAGGCCGCATCTGGGGCTCGAGTGAAGCCTATGAGAAGGGTCTCGTCAGCCGGGTGGTTGCCGATGCCGGCGTGATCGAGGAAGCCTACGCGGCCGCGCGCCGGATCGCCGATGGCGCACCGCTGGTCGCGCGCTGGCACAAGAAATTCATCCGCCGCCTGCTCGACCCGCGCCCGCTGGCGCAGGAAGAACGCGACGAAGGCTATGCCTGTTTCGACACCGAGGATTTCAAGACGGGCGTCGCGGCATTCCTGGCCAAGAAAAAACCCGATTTCAAAGGCCGCTGACCCCGGCGGTCTGGCTTCAGCGGGCGATCGCCTTGCCCATCACGTGATCAGGCAGGCCGGTCGCAATCTCGGGGAACACGCAAAGAAGTACGACTGCCAGCATGATCAGGAAAACGAACGGCAGGGTACCCCAGATGATGTCGCCGAGCCGGATGTCGGGCGCGATCTTGTTGATGACAAAGATGTTGAGACCGACGGGTGGATGGATGAGGCCCATTTCCATTACAACGGACATCACCACGCCGAACCAGATCAGGTCGAAGCCCTCGGACCTGAGCGGCGGCAGGATGATCGGGGCCGTCATCAGGATGATGCTCACCGGGGGCAAGAAAAACCCGAGCACCACTACCAGCAGCACGATCGCGGCAAAGAGAACCCAGCGGGAGAGATGCAGCGAGACGATCCATTCGGCAGCGCCCTGGCTGATGTGCAGGTAGCTCATCACATATGAGTAAAGGAGCGACATGCCGACAATCACCATAAGCATGGTCGATTCCGACAAGGTACTGGCAAAGATCGGCTTCAGATCCGATATGCCCCATGCGCCGTAGATCACGGCAATGAGGATCAGCGCAAGCACGGCGCCAAGCCCCGCAGTCTCGGAGGGCGTGGCAAAACCGCCATACAGGGCCAGCATCACGCCGATGAGCAGTATGAGAAAGGGCAGCACACGAGGAATCGCCAGCAACCTTTCGCGCAGTGTGTAGCTGTCGACCTGCAGGATGCGCGCGCGCTCGCCGCCCGCGTCGGCATGCGCGAGCGCCCTGCGGTGCTCGTAGTTGTAGCGAAACATCCCGTAGGTCGCGAATAGCACCACCAGCATGATTCCGGGCCAGATGCCGGCAAGGAACAAGCGACCGAGCGATTGCTCGGCGGCGACCGCATAAAGAATCAGGGTGATGGAAGGCGGCAGAAGGATGCCGAGAGTCCCGCCCGCTGCGACGAGCCCCGCCGAGAGCCGCGCCGAGTAGCCGCGCTCGCGCATCTCCGGGATCGCAGAGCTGCCGATCGCCGAGCAGGTCGCGGCGCTCGAGCCCGCCATCGCGGCGAACAGGCCGCAGGCGAGCGTCACGGCGATGCCGAGTCCGCCGGGTATCCTGTGCAGCCAGACATGCAGTGCCGAATACAGGTCGCGGCCCGCGCGCGACTTGCCGATCGCAGCGCCTTTCAGGATAAACAGCGGAATGGTGAGCAGCGTGATGCTTGCCATCTCTTCGAAGACGTTCTGCGTGATGCTGTCCAGCGACGCATGCGGCATGAACGCGAGCATGAATAGCGTTGCCACCGTGCCGAGCGCAAAGGCGATGGGCATTCCTGAAAAAAGGATCAGGAGCGTCGCGCCGCCGTAGAGCAGGCCGAGTTGGAGCGTGGTCATGTCTAAGTGGCGCGCCGCAGAGATTCGCGGGAGAGCACCTGCAAGAGGAGTTGCAGCGCGACCAGGCTCATGCCAAGCGCCATGCAGCCGTAAGGGATCCAGAGCGGCGCACCCCAGGCCGAATTGCTGATTTGACCGTCATGCACCGCCTCGATGAGCAAGGACCACGACTTCCAACTGAAAAACGTGCAGAAGACGAGCGACACGACATCGCTGAGAAAACGCCGGACCCGGTCCGCGCGCGGCGGCAGGATCGCGCTCAGCGCCTGAATGCCGACGTGACCCCGCCACTCCTGGACCCAAGCTGCGGAAAGGAACGTGGCCCCAACCAGGAGGAAGATCGACAGCTCGTCCTGCCATTCACTAGGGATCTTGAACAGGTATCGCGCCGTCGCTTCCCAGGTCAACACGCAACCGGCGACGCCGACGGCGATTGCGCTAGCGACGGCCGCCGCGCCGTTGACCCAATGCAGCAGCAGCGTCGCCGCACCCAGCACGCCGCGGCGGCCCGGGCCCGCCGCCCGCGCCGGCTCGTTCACGCCACAGCCTTGGCCATTTTCAGATAGCGCTCACATTCAGCGTTGCGTTTGCTGAAATCGGTCCAGGCGGCGGTCTCCGCGATCTTGCGCCAGCGGTTGACCGTATTCTGATCCATGTCGGTGACTTTGGCGCCGGCCCTCTTGTAGACCGCGACGACCGCTTCGTCGTCGACACGAGCTGACGAAGTCGCGAAGGTCTCCAGCTCCTGTCCGACTTCGGTGACGGCCTTCTGCTGCGCCGGATCGAGGGAGTCGTAGGTGCTCTTGGACATGATCAGCGGCTCCAGCATGTACCAGAAGCTCTTGCCGCGCCCCGAGGTAAGGGACTTGGAAATCTCCTCCAGCCGGAACGAAATCAAACTGGTCGAAGACGTTACGGCCGCATCAAGTGATCCCGTCTGCATGGCAGGATAGATCTCGTTGGAGGGAACGCTCGAAATAATGCCGCCGGCTTCCTTGAGCATCAGATCCATCTCACGACTGCCGCCGCGGATCTTGAGTCCTTTGACATCATTCGGCTCAACGACCGGCGCGGCGCGTGACGCAGTGCCCCCGGCCTGCCAAATCCACGTAATCAACTTGACGCCCTTGGCTTCCAGCAGCTTCGTCAACTCTCGGCCGATTTCCGCCTTTTTCCAGGCGAAGCCCTGCTCGTAGGAGGTCACCATGCAGGGCATAAGACCGATATTGAGTTCCGCCACTTCGCCGCCAGCGTAGGCGAGCGGATAGAGACTCATGTCGAGTGCCCCCTTGCGCAGCGCCGAAAATTGCGCCACGGTCTTCATCAGCGACGAACCCGGATAGACCTCGAATTTCAAAGAGCCGTTGGTGCGCTTTTCGACCTCGGCCGCAAATTTGCGCGTGAGCCGGTCACGAAAATCGCCGCTGTCAATCGTGCCTCCGGGGAACTGGTGGGAGATCTTGATTACCCGGGCGTCGGCGGCTCCGGCGTATCGCGAGACAGCGAACGCCGCGGGCGCGGCGGCAAGGCCCTTCAATACGGCGCGTCTGCTGATGGTCATGGCGGGATCCTCCTCCTAGAGAATGGGTCCGTATTCTAGACTTTGCCGCGCAACAAACCCGCTGGACGAATGCTGCTTTGCAATGTGGCCGCAGCCTGCCCGGAGCGGACCCGATGCTATGATCCTCCGCACAAAAAAAGTACCTCTGGAGGAGGCATGCTGAAAACGTTTTTATTCGCCGCGCTTGCGGCGGCGGGTACGTTTTCCCACGCGCAGCCTTCCTGGCCGGCAAAGCCGGTCACCATGGTCAACCCCTTCGCCCCCGGCGGCGGCGTCGATGCGTTCGGGCGCCCGCTGTCGGCTTACCTCAGCAAATCGATCGGCCAGCAGTTCATCGTCGAGAACATCGGCGGCGCCGGCGGCACCGTCGGCGCGGCGAGTGCGGCCAGGCGGCCCGGAGACGGCTACACGTTTTTCCTTGGCGCGGTGCATCACACCATCGCCGAGAGCCTGTACACCAAGATGACCTATTCGCTGACCAGGGATTTCGTCCCTATCACCGTGCTCGCGTATGTGCCGAACGTGGTCGTGATCCATCCGAAGTACACCAGCATCAATACGCTCGCGGACCTCATGGCGTACGCGAAAGCGAATCCGGGCAAGCTGAATTTCGGCTCTGCGGGCAGCGGTACAATCCATCACCTGGCCGGAGAACTGTTCAAAACCATGACCGGCCTCGACCTGACGCACGTTCCCTACAAGGGCGCAGGACCGATGATGCAGGACCTGCTGGCGGGCCAGGTCGACATGGCTTTCGACGGTATGAGCACTTCGGCGCCGCAGATCAAAAGCGGCAGGCTTAAAGCGCTGGCGGTAACCACCTCGACCCGCTCTTTTGCCGTGCCCAACGTACCGACGATGCAGGAAGCCGGGCTGCCGGGTTACGAAGTCACCACCTGGTACGCGCTCTGGGCCGTCAAGGGAACGTCTAAGGAAGCGCTCGATCGCATGTACCAGAAAACTCTGAAGGCGCTGCAGTCGCCGGAGATGAAAGTCATCTGGGAAGCGCAGGGTGCAACCGCGGGCGGCGAAACGCCGGAGAAGTTCGCCGTTATGATCAACTCCGAAATCGCGAAGTGGGCGAAGGTCGTGAAAGACGCCGGCGCGAAGATCGACAACTAGATCTACAAAACACCCTCGGCACGCAGCTGCGCGATCTGCGCATCGCTCTTGCCCAGGATTCCGCGCAGTACTTCATCGGTGTGCTCGCCCAGCAGCGGCGGCGCCTGGCGGTATTCCAGTGGCGTCCCCGAGAATCGCATCGGGCTCGCCACCGTGGGGAGCTTGCCCGCCACGGCGTGATCCAACTCGACTTTCACGCCGCGCGCCTTGACCTGCGGCTCCTCGTACAACTGAGCAATGTTATTGATCGGCCCGTTGGGCACCCCGGCGGCCTCAAGCAGCTCGAGCCACTGCGCGGTGGTTTTCGGCAGGAAGATTTCCTGCACGATGCGCGTCATTTCCGCACGGTTCTCCACGCGCTTGCCGTTGGTCGCAAAGCGCGGATCCTGCGCCAGTTCGCCACGCCCTGCCGCATCGCAGAATTTGCGGAACAGGTTGTCGTTGCCGCAGGCAAGGATCACGTCGCCGTCGGCGGTCTTGAACGGCTGGTAGGGCACGATGTTCGGATGCAGGTTGCCGATGCGCTTGGGCGGCGTGCCGGTCGCAAAGTAATTGGTGTTCTGGTAGGCGAGCAGCGCGATCTGCGAATCGAGCAGTGCAAGATCCAGGTGCTGCCCCTGTCCGGTTTCGGCGCGATTCGCAAGCGCCGCGCAGATGGCGATCGATGCGTACATGCCGG
>JANXUV010000006.1 GCA_025356085.1 Betaproteobacteria bacterium | reverse complement strand
TGGAGAACGTCGAGCGCATCATGCGCGAGGAGCACCGGGGCGCCCGCGATGCCGCGGTGAAGGCGATGCAGGAGGTCACGAGTCCCATCATTGCCATCGTGCTGACGCTATGCGCGGTATTCGTGCCGATCGCCTTCCTCGGCGGCCTCACGGGCGAGCTCTACCGCCAGTTCGCGGTGACTATCTCGATAGCGGTGGTGATTTCCGGCCTGGTGGCGCTCACGCTGACGCCGTCGCTGTGCGTGGCGATGCTGAGCAGGGGACACCTGGAACCAGGCAAATTCTTCGGTGCCTTCAATCGCTGGTTCGCCCGCGTCACCGACCGCTACGAGGACGGCGTTGCCTGGGTGATACGGCGCGGGGTTGTGGGCGCGCTGCTGTTTCTCGGCATGGTGGCCATCACGGCGGGCCTGTGGCGCTTCACGCCCGGCAGCCTGGTGCCCGACGAGGACCAGGGCTGGTTCATTTCCGCGGTGATCCTGCCCGACGGCGCGACGCTGCAGCGCACCGACAAGGTAGTGGGCGAAGTCGTCGACATCATCAAGTCGAATCCCGCCAACGGCGACGTGATCGCCTTCACCGGGTTCGATTTCCTCGGCGGCGGCTTCCGCAACAACGCGGCCACCATCTTCATCACGCAGAAGCCCTGGGACGAGCGCAAGGTCACTTCGTCGCAACTGGTCGGCGAAGTCTTCATGAAGACCGGCCACATCAAGGAGGCGCTGGTCCTCGCCTTCAACCCGCCGCCGATCTTCGGTCTCGGCACCGCGGGCGGCTTCGAGTTTTACCTGCAGAACCGCGGAGAGGGGGGGTCCAAGCGCATGGCGGAGGTGCTCGGTCAGTTCCTCGGCAAGGCGAATACCGACCCGGTACTTGGCGGTGTGCAGACGCTGTGGCGCGCGACCGTGCCGCAGCTCTACGTGGACGTGGACCGCGAGAAAGCGAAGGCGCTGGGCGTGCCGATCACCGATGTCTTCGACACGCTGGCGGCGACGCTCGGCAACTTCTACGTCAACGACTTCAACCGCTTCGGGCGCACCTGGCAGGTGTTGATGTCAGCGGAGCCCGCGTACCGCAAGCGGCCGGACGACATCGGCGCCATTTACGTAAGGAGCGAAGCCGGCCAGATGATTCCGCTCTCTGCGCTCGCGACCATCAAGTACTCGTCGGGGCCGGACTCCCTGGATCGCTTCAACAACCTGCCGGCGGTGAAGATGTTTGGCCAGGGCGCGCCGGGCGTGTCCACCGGGCAGGCGATCGCCGAGGTCGAGCGTCTCGCCAGGGAAACGCTGCCGCCGGAATTCAGCTACGACTGGGGCGGCGCATCCTTTCAGGAGAAGAAATCCAGCGGCACCTCGGGCCTGGCGATCGGCCTGGCGGCGATCATGGTGTTCCTGATCCTCGCCGCGCAGTACGAGAAGTGGTCGCTGCCGCTGTCGGTGCTGCTGGCGCTGCCCTTCGGCACTTTCGGCGCGCTGGCGGCGATCTGGATCAAGAACGGCCTGTCCACGCTGTCCTTCATGATCCCGGGGATGCAGATGATCACCGGCCCGATCAGCCGGCTGACCAACGACGTCTACTTCCAGATCGGCCTGGTGACGCTGCTCGGCCTGGCGGCGAAGAACGCGATCCTGATCGTCGAATTCGCGGTGATGAAGCACCACGAGGGCATGTCGGCCTCGGCGGCGGCGCTGGAAGCGGCGCGGCTGCGCTTCCGGCCGATCCTGATGACCTCGCTGGCCTTCATCCTTGGCGTGCTGCCGCTGGCGATCTCGACCGGCGCCGGCGCCGGCGCGCGCCACTCGGTGGGCACCGGCGTGATGGGCGGCATGATCGCCGCGACCTTCCTCGCCATTTTCTTCGTGCCGATGTTCTTCAAGCTGATCAGCGACCGCAGCCTGACGGAGAAGCGCTCCACCGCGCAGATTCGCGAAGAGATCGAGGCGGCGAAGAAAAAGAGGGAGGCCGGCATTGAATAAGGCTCTCCTTGCGTTCGCCTTCTTCCTGCCGCTCGCGGGTTGCGCGCTCATCAAGCCGGACTACAAGCGGCCCGAAGTGGAGCTGCCGGCCGCCTGGAAAGACAGCGCGCAGAATCCGGAGCGGGGGAAGGACGGCAGCTGGTGGCGCGTCTATTCGGACCCGGAACTCGAGAAGCTGATCGCGGAGGCGCTTGTACGAAACGCCAACCTGCAGGCGGCAGCGGCGCGGGTGGACGAGGCGCGCGCGCTGCTGGTGCAGACGGACGCCTCGCTCTATCCGCAGGTCGACGGCCGCTTCGGCCGCAGCCGTACGCTCTCCTCGGCCGCGACCGGCCTGCTGCCGCCTGGTATTCAGCGCGAGCGCAACGACTACATCGCCACCCTCGGCGTGTCCTACGAGGTCGACCTCTGGGGCAAGCTGCGCGCCTCCTCGCAGGCGGCGCGCGCCGACCTGCTGGCAAGCGAGGCGGCGCGCGAAACGGTGCGCATCACGCTCTCCGCCGACGTCGCCAAGACCTGGTTTTCGCTGCGCGCGCTCGATTCCCAGGTGGTGTCGACGCGGCGCGCGGTCGGCCTGCTCGAGGCAGGGCTGAGCCTGCAGAAGAAGCGCTTCGATGGCGGTGTGATCTCGGAGTTCGACTACCGGCAGCTGGAAGCGGAGGCCGCGGCGACACGCGCCCAGTTGCCGCCGCTGGAGCGCGACCGCGAGATTCAGGAGGCGGTGCTGGCGGTGCTGCTCGGCCGCAGCCCGAAATCGATCATGGAAGACGCCATCGCACGGGAAGCCGAGGACAGCAGCATGGCGATGGTGCCGGCAGTGGTGCCCGAGGGCCTGCCTTCCGAGCTGTTGCTGCGGCGGCCCGACCTGATCGAGGCCGAGCAACGCCTGATCGCCGCCAACGCGCGCATCGCGGCGGCGCGCGCGGCGATATTCCCGTCAATCGCGCTGACCGGCTACGCCGGCAGCGAAGCGCAGGCGCTGTCGCTCCTGTTTACCGGACCGGCCGGCGTCTGGCAGCTCGCCTTCGGCATCGCCGGCACCATTTTCGACGCCGGGCGGCGCGAGGCGCAGGTGGATGCGGCGCGGGCTCGCGAGCAGCAGCTGCTCGCCGCCTACCAGGGCGCGATCCAGAACGCGTTCCGCGAAGTACGCTCGGCGCTGGCGACGCAGAGCCGCGCGCGCGAAAGCTACGAGATCGAGACCGTCCGCGCCGTGGCGCTGGTGTCCGCGCTGCGCCTGTCGCGCCTGCGCTACCAGAACGGCCTGGCGAGCCAGCTCGACGTCATCGACGCCGAGCGCAACCTGCTCGCCGCGGTAAACTCGCGCCACGAGGCCCTGCGCGCCCAGCGCTCGGCGGTCGCGGATCTGTATAAAGCCTTGGGCGGGTGATGGATCTCGTTGAAGTCTCGGATTTGCATTTCTCCTACGGGGACCTGCCGATTTTCCGCGGCCTGTCGCTGAAGATCCCGCGCGGCAAGGTGGTGGCGATCCTCGGCGGCAGCGGCAGCGGCAAGTCCACGCTGCTCAAGCTGATCAGCGGCCAGCTGGCGCCCTCGGGCGGTTCAATCCTCGTTGATGGCAAGCGCGTGCACGAGCTCGGTTCCGACGCGCTCTACGCCCTGCGCCGCAAGATGGGGATGATGTTCCAGTCGAGCGGGCTGTTCACCGACCTGTCGGTGTACGAGAACATCGCGTTCCCGATCCGTGAGCACTACGAGCTGCCCGAGGAGCTGGTGCGCTCGCTGGTGCTGATGAAGCTGGACGCGGTCGGCCTGCGCGGCGCGCGCGACATGATGCCGGGCGATCTCTCGGGCGGCATGACGCGGCGCGTGGCGCTGGCGCGCGCCATCGCCACCGACCCGATGATCGCGATGTACGACGAGCCCTTCGCGGGCCTCGACCCGATCTCGCTGAACGTCATCGCCACGCTGATCCGCAAGCTGAACGACGTGCTCGGCCTGACCTCGATCGTCGTCACCTACGACGTCTCGGAATCGCTCAAGCTGGTGGATTACATCTACGTGATTGCGGACGGCAAGCTGATGGGCGAGGGTACCCCCGACCAGTTGCTCGCCTCCGAAGACCCCTACCTCAAGCAGTTCCTGAACGCGCTGCCGGACGGCCCGGTGCGCTTCCACTTTCCCGCCAGGCCCCTCGACGAGGCGCTGAAACTCAGGCCTTCCCGTCCTTCGGGATGAACTTCAGCGCCACGCCGTTGTTGCAGTAGCGCTTGCCGGTCGGCTGCGGGCCGTCTTCGAAGACGTGGCCGTGGTGGCCGCCGCACTTCGTGCAGTGGTACTCGGTGCGCGGGTAGACGATCTTGTAGTCGGTCTTGGTCTGCAGGGTTCCCGGAATGAAAGTGAAGAACGACGGCCAGCCGGTGCCGCTGTCGAACTTCATGTCGGAAGTGAAGATCGGCAGGCCGCAGCCGGCGCAGGCGAACACGCCCGCGCGCTTCTCGCGGTCGAGCGGGCTGGTGCCGGCGCGCTCGGTGCCTTCCTCGCGCAGCACGTCGTAGGAGGCGGGTTGCAGGCGCTTCCTCCATTCTTCCTTGGAGAGCTTCAGCGGCTCGGTGGCATTCGGGACCTCGGTGCCGGGGGCGAGCAGGGCTTTCCAGTTGTCTTCCATTTCCTTGATCCCTTTCGTGGTCTTCGGCTGGGCGTGGACACGCCGGATGAAAGGTGCGAGGGCAATCAAACCAAGCAGGCTGCGACGCTTCATACCTTCCTCCTTGCCAACATTATTACCGATGGGTCGGAGGAAGGCATGAAAACTTACAGCTTAGAGAGGAAGGCGGAAGCTGATCCCCGAGTGATGGCCGAGAGGAATCTGGCCGTAGATCGCCGGGCGCGGCGCGTAGTACACCGGCGCGGGAGGCGCGTAGTACACGGGTGCCGGCTCACCATAGTAGTAATAGGGCGCCGGACCGATGACCCTGTAGGGCGCTGGCCTGTAGTAGTAGTGGCTCTGGTAGTGGCTCTGGTAGTGGCCGCGGTAGCCATGGTCCCACTGGCCATCGCGCGCCTGAGCGCCGGCTGCTGCGAGGAGCCCGGTTCCTGCAAGGACTGCCAGGACGATCTTCTTGGTTTTCATGAACGTCTCCTTCTGGTTATGACGTACCCATTGGACGCCCCCGCAATCTTTTTGTCAGTTAACCAAGTGCAAACTCTGTAACCACTTGTAAGATGGGCCCCAGGAGGAAAAGCGGAACATGCTCAACAAAATCATCTTGGTCATTGGAATTTTCCTGGTCGCCCCCGGCCTGAAAGCGCAGGATGCCTGGCCGACCAAACCGATCACCATGGTGGTGGCGTTTCCGCCCGGCGGGGTCGCCGACATCGTCGGCCGCCCGCTCGCCGTGGCGATGGAAAAGACGCTCAAGCAGCCGGTGGTGGTGGTGAACCGCCCCGGCGCGGGCGGCGCGACCGGCACTGCTTCGGTGGCAAAGGCGCCGGCGGACGGCTACACCTTCCTGATGGCGCTGTCCTCGATCTCGATCTTCCCGGTCTCGGACCGCATCAACGGCAAGCAGCCGACTTACGAGATGAAGGAGTTCGCGCCGATCGCGCTGGTGACGGCCGATCCCACCGTGCTGGTGGTGCGCGCCGACGGGCCCTATAAAACTCTGAAAGATTTCGTCGACGCCGCAAAGGCGAATCCCGGCAAGATCAACTACTCGTCTTCCGGTGTCTA
>JANXUV010000251.1 GCA_025356085.1 Betaproteobacteria bacterium | reverse complement strand
GTGACCAAGCAATTGGTGATTACCGGCACGGTGAGCAGCGTGGTGGACCAGCTGCTCGCGTTCCGCGAAAAAACCGGCGATTTCGGCACGCTGCTATATGCGTGCCACGACTGGATGGATCCCGCGCTCGGCAGGCGCTCGATGCAGCTGATGGCCGAGCAAGTGATGCCCAGGGTCAACGCCCCGGCTAAGTCGGTTTAGCGGCGCTCGCAATGGCCGCCGCCGCTGCGGCGGCTCCCGCTGCCGCCAAGGCGGGATCGGGTTCGGCCTGGCCGGCGGCGGTCTGCACGGTAATCGCCGAGCTGGCGAAGTTGATGCCCTTCTGGGTAAACGTCTGGTAAATCCTTTTCACCGCCTGACGCTGGATGATGCTGGGGTTGGTGGGCTTGGCGGTGAACTTGAAGCGCAGCACCAGCGCGTTGTCCGCGATGTCGGCCACGCCCTGCAGCTTCAGCGGCACCAGCAGTTCCGGCCCCAGGTCCGCGTCGGTCATCATTTCCTGGCCGATCTTCTTGGTGGCTTTGCGCACCTGTTCCAGGTCGACATCGCGCGACAGCCGCAGGTTGAACTTCACCGTCACCCAGTCGCGGCTGTAGTTGGTGATGGTGCCCAGCTGGCCGAACGGAATGGTGTGGACCTGGCCGTTCTGGTGGCGCATCTTGATCGAGCGCAGCGTGAAGCCCTCGACCGTGCCCTTGACCCGGCCGGTATCGACGTAGTCGCCGACCCGGAAGGCGTCGTCGATCAGGTAGAAGATTCCCGAGACGATGTCCTTTACCAGCGTCTGGCTGCCGAAGGAGATGGCGAGTCCCAGCACGCTGGCGCCCGCGATCAGCGGCGTGATGTTGATGCCGAGCTGCGACAGGATCAGCAGCACCAGCAGGACGAAAATGGTGACGGCGATCGTGGCGCGGATCAGGGGCAGCACGGTGCGCACGCGCGAGGCTGCGCCGGCCTGGGGTTGAACGGCATCGTCGTCGCCGGGCATGACCGAGACCGGACCGCCCGCCATGGCGCCGTCGATCATGAAGCTGGCGATTTTCCAGATCGCGTAGGCGGCGAGGACGATCAACCCGGTGGCGATGTTGCCGTGCCTGATGTCGCTGAACTCCTCCGGTGAGTAGAGGGCCAGCACCTGGACCGCCCAGATGCGCACGACAAAGAAGAAGAACGCGAGCCGGCCGAACACCAGCACCACATCCGCCACCAGTTCGCCGAAGCCGGGCGCCCGCGTGTGGCCGGCCGGGACCGCCGGCACCCGCCTGCGCGGCAGGTCCATCGCCGATTCGAGCAGCAGCATGATGAGGATCGCCTGCAGCGTGATGCTCAGGCCGAGCGAAACGTCGATATTGCCGGTCAGGCTGCCGTGGTACTGCGCCGCGCTCATCACCACTTCGAAAATCAGCGCCGGCACCAGCCAGTAGGTCGCCAGACCCAATTTGAGGCCGGTGAAGATGCCCTTTCTAGGCGCAATCAGCCCCGACAACCAGCGGGCGGTGGCGTGGCGCGTGAACCACATGAAGCTCAGGTCGGCGATGGAACTGTAAATGTTGTCCACCAGCACCGCGACGTCCAGGGCCACGACGGGCATGCCGGCCATGGTCTGGATATGCATCCAGGAATCGCCGACCTGGTAGGCCAGGATCAGCAGGGAAAGGGAATGCCACAGCAGCCTGGCATCGGCGTCGCCGACCGCGACGATGCGGCAGGCGCTGTCGTCGGGACGGAACCAGATCTGCAGGAAGAACGCGGAAATCCGCCAAATGAAGAACAAGGTCAGGATCTTTGACCCGATGTCGGCCGCGACGCCGCTGGCGGGCAGCCATTGGTCGCTCATGAAATTGACGGCCAGGAACATCGATATCAGAGCCAGCGCATCCACCGCGGCATTGGCCAGGAAGTGCCGCGACCAGCTGGTGCCGGCAGCGGAGCGCCAGCGCTGGCGAACGTGGGCGAGCAGGGCGCGCACGGCGAATTCCGCCAGTACGCCGGCGATCGCCGTGCACAGGAGCCAGGCCATCATCCAGCCCAGCCCGTGGGTCTCGCCGCGAAGCTCGAAGTCGAGCGCGCCGCCGATGCCGGCCACCGCCGCGGGATAATCGGGAATCGACGCGAGGAACCGGCCGGACTGGTCGCGCAATTTGCGCACGCTCTCGATGGCGTCGAAGGACGTTTTCTTCCCGGACGCCGGCTTGCCTTCATCCGCCGGCTTGGCGGATTTTTCGCCCTTGTTGCCGCCCTTGTGCTCGGCGTCCAGCTTCCTGGCCACGGCATCGGCGATATCGTCGACCATGGTCCGGTATTGCTCCGCGGTCATTCCTTCGGGGAGCGCTTTATCCCTGGCGAAGGTCGCCGGCGAAAGGAAAAGCAGTGCCGCCGCCAGAATCGTGCCGGCGCAGCGAAGGACCGGTTGGCGCATAGGACGTTACTTCAGCAGGCGGAGGGTGAGCGGGTACTTGTGGGAGAAATCGCCGTTCGACACCTTGACCGCGGCCATGATGGTCAGGACCAGCGCGCCGAGAATATTGCCGAACGGGATCATGTACCCCGACAATGCGGCCAGGTGGCAGCCCATCGCCCAGTTCTGCTCTTCCTTGGAAACCTGCGGTGTGGCCACGTCGCTCATCGTTTTCTCCCCTGTTTTTCCAACACCGCACAGACCGCGGCCGTGTCGTGCCTGGCATGGCCCTGAGCCATGGCGGCATTGTAGACCCCCTTGGTCGCCGAGAAGAGCGGGGTCGGGCTGCGCAGGGCGCGCGCGAAAGCGCCGATGATCTTCATGTCTTTCTGCCAGACCTCGACTTTCATGGTGGCATCGCGGTAGGACCGCTTCGCCATCATCGGCCCGCGTACCTGCAGCATGCGCGAGGCGCCGGCGCCGTCGCCCAGCACTTTCACCGCCAGCGCGGCGTTCAGGCCCGCTTTGCGCGCCAGCACCACCGCTTCCGCCGCCGAGACGTTGTGGATCGCCACCAGCAGGTTGGCGGCGAACTTCATCCTGGATCCATTTCCGAATTTGCCGAGGAAGTAGTGGCCGCGCGAGAAGCCCTTGAGGACCGGAATCGTTTTCCTGAAAGCGGCCTGGCTGCCGCTGGCGTAGACGACCAGATCGCCGGTGCGCGCCTGCGCGCCGGTGCCGCTCAGCGGGCAGTCGAGCAGCGCTGCGCCCGCGGCAGACAGCCGCTTGCGCGCCGCTTCCTTTACCGCGATGGGCAGCGTGCTGGTTTCGACGATGATCTTTTTTCCCGTTATGGCTTTCGATGTCAATTCAAGAGCTTTGGCAGATGGCAGCGACGAAATGAGAATTCCCGCCGCCGCGGCGACCTCCTCGACGCTGCCCGCCGCGATGCCCCCTGCCCGGCGATGGCGACGCGCGCAGGCCGGATCCGGGTCGTAGCCAACGACGGTGAAACCCGCGCGCATGAGGTTGGCGGCCATGGCCGACCCCATGATTCCCAACCCCAGGATTCCGACGCTCTGCTTTTTCATGTTCCTAAGCTACCATTCCCGCAGAGGAGGACCCGATGCCCTACCGTGAAACACTACCGCGCCGCAGTGTCCGGCGCAGCGAAATGATGAAGCGCGTGGCGCGCTTCTCAAAACTGAAAGGCTTCGACGGCGGGCTGCCCGACAGCGACCATCCGGACTGCCGGCGCACGCTCTACAACGTGATCGGCTTCCAGCCGCCGAAAACCGAGCGCGACGGCAAGCAGTCGCCGGTGGGCGAAAAGGCCGCGCGCATGGCGGCGATCAAGATTTCCGAGGGTTTCAACCTCGGCTACTGCCGCGCGCTGCCGGGCAAGGGGCCGATGCTGCACAACCACGACACCAACGAGACCTTCATCTGCATGACCGGCATCTGGCGCGCGAGCTGGGAGAACGAGAAGGGCAAGGTAGAGCATGTCGACCTCAAGCCGCTGGACGTGATCTCGTTTCCGCCGGGCGCATCGCGGCGCTTCATGAATCTGAAGAAGGGGCCGGGCGGCAAGCGCGGCGTGCTGATGTTCGTCATTGGCGGCAATGCGCCCAGCGCGGAATTCACCAGCGAGTCGATGGACGAACTGGAAGAGAAAGGGATCTGGCCGCCTCGCAAAGGAAAGCGTTGAAAGCACCTGCCTTCGCCTATGCGAAGCCGGCTTCCCTTGCGGAAGCCTTCGAACTGCTGCAGAACCCCAACGCCAAGATCCTCGCCGGCGGGCAGAGCCTGATTCCGGCGCTGAACATGCGCCTGTCTTCGCCGGATCTGCTGGTGGACATCACGGGAATTCCCGGTCTTACCGGAATTTCAGTTCAAGGAAGTTTCATCAAGGTCGGCGCATTGACGACCCACGCCCAACTCGAGACGTCTGAAACCATAAGAAAGCATGTTCCGCTGCTCGCGCAAGCGGTGCCGCACGTCGCGCACGCTGCCATTCGCAACCGTGGCACCCTCGGCGGCAGCCTGGCGCTGGCCGATCCAGCGGCCGAGTACCCGGCCGTTGCCCTGGCTCTTGAAGCGGTTTTTGAAATAAAGAATAAAACCTCGGAGAGGCGTGTCGACGCATCGAAATTTTTCAAGGGGCTCTTTGAAACCGACCTTCAGCCCGGAGAAATGCTGACCGCCGTGGAATTTCCGATCGCCAGGCCAGCCGACAAGTCCGTGTTCCTCGAATTGGCCCGCCGCCATGGCGACTACGCCATCATCGGCCTGGCCGCGCACAACGGCAGGTTTGCGTTCCTTGGCGCCGGGGACCGGCCGGTTCTTTTCTCATTCGGGAAAAATCTCGAGAAAGCAAAAGAGGCCCTGAAAACGGGTCTCAAGCCGCCCGCGGACCTTTACAACTCTTCCGCCACCAAGCTGCATCTCGCCGGCGTCCTGCTGGAACGCGCATGGAACACGATCAGGACATAACGCTCACCGTCAACGGCAGCATGGTGAGCCGGCGGGTCGCGCCGCGCCAGCACCTGGTGGATTTCCTGCGCGACGACCTCGGCCTGACCGGCTCGCACGCGGGCTGCGAACACGGCGTCTGTGGCGCCTGCACGGTGCGGGTGAACGGCGACATCGTGCGCGGTTGCCTGATGCTGGCGGTGCAGGCGAACGGCTGCAAGGTCGAAACCATAGAAGGGCTATCGGATTCGAAAGAGATTGCCGTTCTGCAAAAGGCATTCCATGAAAAGAATGCGCTGCAGTGCGGGTTCTGTACCCCGGGGATGCTGATGGCCGCGCAGGATCTGGTGCGTGCGAAGAAGAAAGTCACCCGGGAGGAAATCCGCACGCACATCTCCGGTAACTATTGCCGCTGCACCGGCTACCAGTCGATCGTGGACGCCATTGAAGAGGTCGTGAATGGGTAAGGCCGAACTGCCGCTGCACGCGCCGGGCACCAAGACCGACCGCGGCTACATCGGCCAATCGGTGCCGCGTCCGAACGCGGCGCGCCTGCTGCAGGGGCGTGGGTCGTATGTGGATGATCTAAGATTTCCGAGACTCGCCCATGTGGTGTTTTTCAGGAGCCCTTACGCTCACGCAAGAATAAAAAAACTTCAGTTCGAGAAAGCTCTGAAATCCCCAGGCGCCATAGGAATTTTTTCAGGAACTGATGTTTCAAAATACTGCACTCCCTGGGTTGCCGTCCTCGGGCACCTGAAAGGCATCAAGTCGCCGCCGCAGCATGCCATCGCCATCGAGCGCGCCTGCTGGCAGGGGGAGGCGGTGGCGGCGGTGGTGGCCGAGACGCGCGCGCAGGCCGAGGACGCGGCCGGGTTGATCGAAGCGGAGTGGGAGGAACTGCCCGCCGTCATCGACATGGAAGAGTCCCTTGCGGGCGAGCGGCTCATCCACGAGGAGTACGACGACAACATCTGCTTCGCGCGCACGCACGATACCGGCGGCGTGGACGAAATCTTCGGTAAAGCCGATGTAGTGGTGGAGGAGACCTTCCATTTCGGCCGGCACACCGGCGTGTGCCTGGAGACTCGCTCGATCCTCGCCGACTACAACGCGGCCGAGCATTCGCTGACGGTCTACCACTCGACCCAGGCGCCGCACATGATGCAGGACATCTTCTCGCGCCACCTCGGCATTCCGGAAGCGAGCGTGCGGGTGATCGCGAAGGACGTCGGTGGTTCCTTCGGCATCAAGGTGCATGTCTATCCCGACGAAATGGCGACCGCGGCGCTGTCGG
>JANXUV010000246.1 GCA_025356085.1 Betaproteobacteria bacterium | reverse complement strand
CGAAAATCGAAGCCGCCGCCGGCTTGCAGATGTCGCAGCCCCGTCCCCGTCCATGCTTGCCGACTAGCTCGTCGAAGCTCTTGATCGCGTTGATCCTGACCAGGTGAAACAGCTCCTGCCTGGAATAGGCAAAGTGCTCGCACAGGTGGTTGTTGACGCGGAAACCGCGCTTCTTCATCTCGGCGTCGAGAATCTGCTTGGTCATCGGCGCGCAGCCGCCGCAACTTGTTCCCGCTTTTGTTTTTGTTTTTAAAGATCCCAATGACTGACAACCTTCGGAAATGGCGGCGCAAATCGCACCTTTCGTCACGCTGTTGCACGAGCAGATCAGCGCCGATTCGGGCAGCAGGTCGATGCCCAATCCCTTCCTGCCTTCGCGCGCTGGCAGGATCAGCTCCTCGGGATGCTCGGGCAGCGGCATCGGGTTGAGCGTCATTTGCAGAAGCGTGCCGTAGTCGGTCGCGTCGCCGACCAGGATCGCGCCCAGCAGCTGCTTGCGGTCCTCCGCGACCACCAGCTTCTTGTAGACCCCTGCCGCTTCGTCGGTGTAGACGTAATTGAGCGCGCCGGGCGTGCTCGCGTGGGCATCTCCGATCGAGCAGACGTCCACGCCCATGAGCTTGAGCTTCGTGCTCAGGTCGGCGCCGAGGAATTGCAGTTGCGTTTCGCCCAGCATGTGTCGGGCCGCGACCTCAGCCATCTGGTAGCCGGGCGCCACCAGGCCGAAGGTGCGGCCCTCCCAGAGGGCACATTCGCCGATCGCGTAGATGTCCGGGTTGGCGGTTTGGCAATGCGAGTCGATGCGGATGCCGCCGCGCTCGCCGACCGCAATGCCCGCCGCGCGGGCGAGCTCGTCGCGCGGGCGGATGCCGGCGGAGAACACCACGAGGTCGGCCTCGAGGCTTGTGCCGTCGCCGAACACCAGCCTGTTGCGGGCCGTTTCCCCTGCAACGATCTCTTTCGTGCTCTTGGCGGTATGGATCTTCGCGCCCAGCGCCTCGATCTTGCGCCGCAGGATGCGTCCCGCGGAGTCGTCGAGCTGCACCGCCATCAGCCGGGGGGCGAATTCCACCACGTGTGTTTCCAGCCCCAGATCCTGCAGCGCCTTGGCCGCTTCCAGGCCGAGCAGCCCGCCGCCGATGACCGCGCCGGTGCGGCCCTTCGACGCAGTCGCCGCGATGACCTCCAGGTCCTCGATGGTGCGGTAGACAAAGCAGTCGCGCCGGTCGTGGCCGGGGACCGGCGGCACGAAGGGATTGGACCCGGTCGCGAAGACCAGTTTGTCGTAGGGCACGTTTTTGTAGCGCGCCGAGCGCACCACCTTCTGCACCGGGTCGACGGCAAGTACGGCGTCATTGAGGCGTAGCGTGATGCCGTGGTCCTGGAAGAACTTCTCCGGCACGACGTTCAGGTCCTTCGCGCTCTTGCCGGAAAAGAAGCTCGTGAGCTGCACCCGGTCGTAGGCCGGTCGCGGTTCTTCGCAGAACACCGTGATTTCGCACGCGGAATCCTTCTCCTTCGCGTGCCGGACCAGCTGCTCGAGGAAGCGCTGGCCCACCATGCCGTTGCCGATGACGGCAACGCGCATCATGCTGCCTTCGCCTCGGGCACCGCGACCGCCACGCGGGCGAAGCGCACCACGTCGCCGACCACGATCAGCGCGGGGCCGGCAAAGCCGTCGCCGGAAAGCGTGCCCAGCGTCGCGACGCGTTGTTTCTGGCTGTGCAGGGTACCGTTCTCGATGATGCAGGCGGGCGTCGCCGCGTCCATGCCGGCCGCCTTCAGGCAAGAAAGTATTCTCTCCAGGCCCTTCAGCCCCATGTAGATCACGAGCGTCGTGCGCGACCGCACCAGGGCCTGCCAATCCAAACCCATGCCTTCCTTCGTGTGCCCGGTCACGAAGGTGACGCCGCGGGCGTAATCGCGATGGGTCACCGGAATGCCAAGCGCCGCAGGCACCGCCGTCCCCGCGGTGATGCCCGGAATGACTTCGACTTCGATCCCCTGTGCCCGCAACGCCTCGGCTTCTTCGCCCCCGCGCCCGAAGACGAAAGGATCCCCGCCTTTCAGGCGCACGACGTTCTTCTTTTCCTTTGCGTATAAAAGCAGAAGTTTTTCGATGAACGCCTGCGGCGTGGACTTGCAGCCGCCGCGCTTGCCGACTTCGATGACTCGTGCGTCCGAGCGGACGTGCGCAAGGCAGCCGCGGCTCACCAGCTCATCCACCAGCACCACGTCCGCCGCGCCCAGCGCGCGCGCCGCTTTGAGCGTCAGCAGCTCCGGGTCACCCGGTCCTGCACCAATCAGCGTCACCAACGGTCGCATGCGAGTACCTATCGCAAGGGGCGTGCCATTGAAAAACTCAATGGAAACAAGCGCAGAGAAATCCGGATGATGCACTGTTGCGGTGCACAATGCACCGCCAACTGGCACACCGCCTGCGTAAGCAAGCGCGTCTATGCTTGGGCGTGTGAGCTATTCGCATGGATCCTTCCTTAGCCTCTCGCCGGGCGGTTTCCATCGCCTTGCCTACCTCGACTGGGGCAAGCCCGCCGCCAGCCGCGTGGTGGTTTGCGTGCACGGCCTTTCGCGCAACAGCCGCGACTTCGACTACCTGGCCCGCGACCTGGCGCGCGACTGCCGCGTCATCTGCCCGGACGTGGTCGGCCGTGGCGACAGCGAATGGCTGCGCCCCTTTCGGCCCGCTCAGCGACGAGCAGTGGCGCCATCTCGCAGAGCACGGCGCCCGCGACGCGGGCGACGGGAGGCTGCATCTGCGCTACGACCCGGCAATCGGCGACACCATGCGCACCGGCCACGCCGATCCGGAGTTCCCGCTGGGGCCGAATTTCCTCTCCGGCATCGACCTGTGGAGCACCTGGGCCCACATCCGCTGCCCGACGCTGGTGCTGCGCGGCGCCGACTCGGACGTGCTGTCACGCGACACGCTCGCGCAGATGCAGGGCCTCAGGCCGGGCGTCGAGGTGCTGGAGCTGCCGGGAATAGGCCACGCACCGGCGCTGATGAGCTACGATCAGATCGCGGCGGTACGGGAGTTTCTGCTGCGCTGAAGCACCGGGGCCGAAGTTGACGTTTACGTAAACGTAAAGTAGGCTACTCTGTTCATGACCGATCTTTCCCAGTCGAAGAACCTGGTCTACAAGGCGAAGCACAAGATCCGTTTCGTCACCGCGGCGAGCCTGTTCGACGGACACGATGCCTCGATCAACATCATGCGGCGCATCCTGCAGGCCTCCGGCGCGGAAGTGATACACCTGGGACACAACCGCTCGGTCGACGATGTGGTGACGACCGCGCTCGAGG
>JANXUV010000234.1 GCA_025356085.1 Betaproteobacteria bacterium | reverse complement strand
GCCGGCACGACAACTTCCGAATAAACCGCCAGCACCAGTCCGAGCAGGATCGCGATCAGGCCTAGTTTCACGCCTTCGGCCTTGAGCGCAGTGACTAGAACCCCCCCTGCGGAGTCCGGCTTTCCCCTTGATGCAACTTTTGCCGATACCCACCCGGCGCAGACGCTGATTGCGCCACCCAAGGCAGCGGAAACTGCGCCATGCGCGCCGGCCAGAACCCCGGCCAACAGCGTCAGGGCAGCGGTGGCGATGACCTGCCACCGCAGTACGGTACGAAGCGGCGAAATTATATTTGCTTCACGCACTTCGGGTCAACGTGTTGCGATGCAAAACACGGCCTCAGCGCAGCTTTTTCAGCAGCTGGTCGAGATGATCGAGGCCGGAGTAGCGCAGCACGATGCTGCCGCTACCCTTGCGTCCCGGGCGTATCTGCACCGTAGTGCCGAGACGCTGCGACACTTCCTCTTCGAGCCGCGCCAGGTCCCGGTCGGTTCGAGGCTTACGGCGTCCTGCGGGGGCGCGCAGCAGCCGCGTCGCCAGCGCCTCGCTTTCCCGGACCGACAGCCGGCGCGCGGCAATGCGGTTGGCGGCTTCGATCTGGTGCGCCCCATCCAGCGGCAGCAGCGCGCGCGCATGGCCCATTTCGAGCGCCCCCTGCATCAGCATCGCCTGCACCGGCTTGGCGAGTTTGAGCAGGCGCAGCAGGTTGGTGGTGGCGCTCCTCGAGCGGCCTACGGCATCGGCGGCCTGCTCGTGCGTCATGCGAAATTCGTCCACCAGGCGCTGCAGGCCGGCCGCTTCCTCCATCGGATTCAGGTCTTCGCGCTGGATATTCTCGATCAGCGCCATCGCCAGCGCCGCGTTGTCCGGCACTTCGCGCACCAGCACCGGGACCTCGGTCATCCCCGCGAGCTGCGCTGCGCGCCAGCGGCGTTCGCCGGCGATGAGTTCGTACTGTTCGCGGCCGATCGGCCGCACCAGCAGCGGCTGCATCAACCCCTGCGCGCGGATCGAGGCGGCAAGGTCCTTGAGCGCCTGTTCGTCCATCCGCGTGCGCGGCTGGTATTTGCCGGGGCGAATTGCGCCCACCGGCAGCGTCGCCATGGCGTCCTTGCGTGGCGCGCTGTCGTCGCCGCCCAGCAGCGCGTCCAGTCCGCGCCCAAGACCTTTGGGCTTGTTCATCGGTCTCCCCTCGCCTTGTTCATGGCATACCTTTCAGAATTTCCTCGGTCAGCGCCAAGTAGGCCTGCGCGCCTTTCGAAGCCTTGTCCCAGACCACCGCGGGCGCGCCGTAACTCGGCGCCTCCGCGAGCCGTATGTTGCGCGGCACTAGCGTGCGGTAGACCTTATCGCCGAAATGCTGCTCGAGTTGCTGCGACACCTGGTGCGCAAGCGTGTTGCGCGGGTCGTACATGGTGCGCACCAGCCCCGCGATTTCGAGCTTTGGGTTGAGGTTCGAGCGCACCCGCTTGATCGTGCCTACCAGATCCGAGAGCCCTTCCAGCGCGTAGTACTCGCATTGCATCGGAATCACCACCTGCTCCGCCGCCGTGAAGGCGTTCACGGTAAGCAGGCTGAGCGAAGGCGGGCAGTCGATCAGGATGAAATCGTAGTCGCCGCTAATGCGCTCCAGCGCCGCGCGCAACCGCCCTTCGCGGTTGGGCAGGTCCACCAGTTCGATTTCGGCCCCCGCAAGCTCGCGGTTGGCGGGGATCAGGTCGTAGCCGCTCTCCACGCGCAGGCGGATGTTGACGGCATCGCCAAGCCCGAGCAGCACGTGGTACACGGTGCGCTCCAGCTTGCTTTTGTTCACGCCGCTGCCCATGGTGGCGTTGCCCTGGGGATCGAGATCCACCAGCAGCACGCGCCGGCCCGACTGCGCCAGGCCGGCGGCCAGGTTGACGCTGGTGGTCGTCTTGCCGACGCCGCCTTTTTGATTCGCCACGGCGAGGATGCGCGCCATGCTCAGGCTCCGGCTTTGCAGAACACCAGATGGCGTTCGGCGTCGAGCAGCGGCACTTTGAGGCGGCGCACCTCCCGGCAATCGCAGTCTGCGGGAACCTGCGCCAGCTCCGCCACCGGATAAGCGCCTTTCATCGCGGCGAGCACTCCGGTTGGCGCGGTGAGATGGCGGCAGGCGGAAAGAAAGTCCACCAAGCTCGCAAAGCCGCGCGAAATAACGATTGCGAAGCCCTCTGCCGGACGCCAGTCCTCGACGCGGCCGACGTGCACGTCAGTATTACGCAAGCCAAGTTCGATCACCGCCTGGCGCAGAAAAGCGCCCTTTTTTTCATTGGCGTCGTTCAGCGTCACGCGTCGCGCGGGATCCGCAATGGCAAGCGGAATCCCGGGCAAGCCGCCACCGGACCCGACGTCCGCCAGCACACCGGCGCGATCAGACAATTCACGCAACACCACCAGCGAATCGAGTAGATGATGGCTCACTGCCTGCAGCGGATCGCGGATCGCGGTGAGGTTGTAGGTTTTGTTCCACTTCGCCAGCAATTCGAGGTAGGCCAGCAGTTTTTCGGTCGCGCCGGGAGGCAGGGTGAGCTCGAGTTCGCCCAGTCCGCGTTGCAACGCCATGCGCGGCGTCATGCGCTCTTCTTCTGCCGCGGATCCTGCTTTTTCCGGCGCCGCAGATGCACCAGCAGCAGCGAGATCGCCGCCGGTGTGACGCCGGAGATGCGCGCCGCCTGCCCGATGGTTTCGGGTCGCTGGCCGGATAGCGTTTGGCAAGCTTCGATCGAAAGTCCGCGAACTTCCGCGTAATCCAGGTCGGCCGGCAGGGTCAGCGATTCCTGACCTTCGCGACGTTCGACCTCGTCCTGCTGGCGCGCGATATAGCCTTGGTACTTGGCCTGGATCTCAACTTGTTCTGCCACGGCCGCGTCCTCAACTCCGTTACCAGAAGCCGGTATTAGAGAAAGCGAGCGATAGCTAACATTTGGCCGACGCAATAGCTCATGCAGCGTGTATTCCCGCTCGATCGGTTGACCCAGCACCGACACTGCCACTTCGGCTGGAAGCGTCCGAGGATTGACCCAAGTTGTCTTCAGGCGCTCGGTTTCCAGTGCCACGGCATCGCGCTTGCGACTGAACACATCCCAGCGCGCATCGTCGATCAGCCCAAGCTTGCGGCCGGCCTCGGTCAGCCGCAGGTCTGCATTGTCCTCGCGCAGCATCAGGCGGTATTCGGCCCGGCTGGTGAACATGCGATAGGGCTCGCTTACGCCTCGCGTGATCAGGTCATCGACCAGAACGCCCAGGTAAGCCTCATCACGGCGAGGGCACCAGACGTCCTTGCCTTGCGCCTGCAGGCCCGCGTTGACGCCGGCCAGCAGACCCTGCGCGCCGGCTTCTTCGTAGCCGGTCGTACCATTGATCTGTCCAGCGAAGAACAGGCCAGCCACGGATTTGGTCTCTAGCGAAGACTTGAGGTTGCGCGGGTCGAAGTAGTCGTACTCGATCGCATAGCCAGGCCGCAGCAGGTGCGCGCTCTCCAGGCCGCGGATCGAGCGCACCAGTTCCAGCTGCACGTCGAAGGGCAGGCTGGTCGAGATCCCGTTCGGATATATCTCGCTGGTGGTCAGACCTTCGGGTTCCAGGAAAATCTGGTGGCTGGCCTTGTCGGCGAAGCGATGGATCTTGTCCTCGATCGACGGGCAGTAGCGGGGACCCACGCCCTGGATCACACCCGTATACATGGGCGAGCGATCCAGACCGCCGCGAATGATGTCGTGCGTTCGCTCATTAGTATGCGTCACCCAGCAAGGCAACTGGCGCGGATGCATCTCGCGACGGCCAAGGAACGAGAACACTGGTTCGGGCGTGTCACCCGGTTGTTCCTCCATCACCGAGAAATCGATGCTGTTGCCGTCAAGCCGCGGCGGAGTGCCGGTTTTCAGGCGCCCTACGGGCAGCTTCATCTCCCTCAGGCGTGCCGCGAGGGTGATGGATGCCGGATCGCCCGCACGGCCCGCCTG
>JANXUV010000193.1 GCA_025356085.1 Betaproteobacteria bacterium | reverse complement strand
TGCGCGAAGCGCGCTCGGTGGTGATGTCCTCGTAGATGCTGATCGCGCCATCCTCGGGGTTCTTCGGGTCGATCGCCTTGGCGACCACCTTGCACCAGAAGGTACTGCCGTCCTTGCGCCGCACCTGCTGCTCGATGGCGTAGGCGCCGGTGGTCGCCATGTCCGAATACAGGCGCTCGATCACGCTGTCGTATTCCGAGGCCGAAGCGAACAGCTCGGCGCTGGACTTGCCGAGCAGCTCGCCGGGCCCGTAGCCGAACATCTGCTCGAAGCGCGGGTTGCAGCGTTGCAGTTGGCGGTTGCGCGCGAAGACGATGCCGACGGTGGCGTTGGTCAGGATCAACTCCTGCTCCACCAGCGCGCGCTGCACGCGAGCCTCGGCCTCGCGCTCCAGGGTCACGTCTTCCAGGCTCCAGATCCATTCCTGCTCCGCCCCGCCCGAATCGATGCGCCGGCCGCGCGTGCGGCCGAGGAAGGTAGTGCCGTCGGCGCGCCTGAACTTGCACTCCAGGTCCTGCCGGCTGCCGGGCTGGGTCTGCGCATAGGCGAAGTCGGTGGCCTCCCGCCACTCCTGCTCGCTCGCGAATAGCGCCGACGAGGGCTGGCCGATTAGCGCACCCGGGGCGGCGCCGACCATCTCCTCGAGGAAACGGTTGCAGCGCTGCACGATGTGATCGCGCACGAAGGCGATGCCGACGGTGGCGTTGTCGAGGATGAGGTCCTGTTCGCGCACCATGCGCTGCACTTCGGAATCCGCCTTCTTGCGCTCGGTGACATCCTCGAACAGCCAAACGTAGCCCTTGTCCGGACGGCCCGCCTCCAGCGCGCGGCCCGACATGCGGCACCAGAAGCCGGAGCCGTCCTTGCGCCGCAGCCAGTGCTCGGTGGTGGAAGTGCGGCCCGCGTCCAGCTCGGCGTACGCGTGCTGCATGGTGCCGAACTCCTCCTCGGTGAAATAGCACTGGCGCGTAGAGGCGCCGATCACCTCGCCGGGCTCGTAGCCGAACATCTCCTCATAGCGCCGGTTGCAGCGCAGCGTCTTGCGATCGCGCACGAAGGTGATGCCAACCACCACGTTGTTGGCGAGCGCCTGCTGCTCCGCCAGCACTCGCTGCAACTCCTGCTCGGCGCGCTTCTGCTCGGTGATGTCCTCCAGCAGCCAGACCGAGCCGCGCGCCGGGTTGGTGGGATCCACCGCGCGCCCGGTCGAGCGCTCCCAGAACACCGTGCCATCGCGGCGCTTGGCCTGCATCACGTGCGTGTACGCCTGGCCGCGCGACATCAGCGCGTAGGATTTTTCCGCCTCGGCATGGTCGGCCTCGTTGGCGTAGGTCACCGAGGTCGGCTTGCCGTTCAGCTCGCCCGGCCCGTAGCCGTACATCTCCTCCATGCGCTGGTTGCAGCGCACGATGTGCCGGTCGCGCACGAAGATGATGCCGATGGACGCGGTGTCGAGGATCGCCTCCTGCTCGCGCAGCAGGCGCGCCACCTCATCGGCGTGGCGCTTGCGCACGGTGACGTCTTCGACGATCCAGACCGTGCCCTTCTGTGCGTCCGTGGTGCTGACCGCCTTGGCGATCATGCGCGCGAGGAAGGTCGAGCCGTCGCGGCGGCGAACCTCCCACTCCACGTCCAGCTGGCGGCCCGCCGAGAGCACCGGCACCGCGATCGCGCCCATCGCCTCGTAGCTCGAGCGCGAGGTGTACACCACGTCACCTGACTGCCCGATCAGCTCGTCGGCCTTCCAGCCGAACATCTCGGCGAACTTCGGATTGCAGAGCGTGAACTTGCGGTCGCGCGTGAAGGCGATGCCGATGGAAACGTTGGCGAGGATCGCCTTGTACTCAAGCTGCGCGTCGCGCGGCCGGCCCGCATAGCCGGCGGGCGGCGATTCGACGCCGGGCGGCGGCTTGCTGTCCTCGAAGGCGGTGAGGTCGTTCATGGCTGGCGCGAGAGCGAATCGAACAGCCCGGCGAAGCGCGTCAGGCGCGCCGCGGCGTGCCGGCGCTGTTCGGTGCTGAACGTGCGGTCCAAGTCGAGCAGCAGGTCCATGTACTCGGCGCGTGTCGCCAGCGTGGCCTGCGCATAGTCGGGCGCGCGGCCCGCTTCCCATCCCTGCGCCCACTTCGCCAGGCGCTGCTTCGCCTCGCGCGCGCGCAGCATGGCGACGAACTCGCCCTGCCGGCGTTTGCGGTCGCGCTCCTGCAGTTCAGCGGAAAATGGCGCTCGCTCGCTGTAGCGCCGCACGCGCGCGATCTGCGCCTCGCTGAACGGGCCGAACCACTCCTCGAGCCTCTCGAGGTTGCGCTTGACGCGTCGCTGGTGGCGTTCTTCCATGGTGCCTTGCACCCGTTCTTTGGCGAACTTGCGGTTGTCCTCCGCAAGCCGCATTTCCAGATGGCTGATCTGCCCGGGGCTGAGCTGGTCGAGCAATCCAGCCGTTTCCCCGGCCGCCACGCCCAGTGCTTCCCCGACCTGAGCCCGCACCGCATCGTAACTCCATTCGAGGTCCTCCCGCTTGAGGCCCCGCTGCATGCGCGTGGCGGCCTCCTCGCCCAACCGCGCGTACTGCGGCAAAGCCTTGGCACGGTGCCAGGCGAGGAACGCGGCTAGGCGGCGGTCCAGCTCCTCGGATTGGTCGCCCTGAAAGTCCAAGTAGTGATTGGCCTGCCAGCGCAGGAACAAATCGGCGTTGTCATAGGCGACGCGCGTCACGCTGCAAGCCGACAGCAGGAGCATTGCGGCAATCGCCGCAATCACCGCCCTCACCAGAAGCTCTCCACCGTGATCTGGCCGGGGCTGCGGCGCCGGTGTTTCTTCAGGCCGCGCGCGGCGAGTGCCGCCGCCATGTCCTTCAGCATCGCGGGGTTGCCGCAGAGCATGAACTGCGAGCGCTCCGGGGAGATCGGCGCCCCCGCCGCCTCAAGGCGCCCATCCCCGACTGCCGCGGGAATGCGGCCTTGCAGAACATCGGCACGCGTCTCGCGGCTGATGAAACGAACGTATGAAAGCTTCCCTGCATGGGCATGCATCAGTTGCTCGATCAACTGCCCGTAGACCAGCTCGTTCGCCTGGCGCACGCCGTGCACCAGGATTACCTTGCGGTAGCGCTGCCAGGGCGCCGCGGTGCGCAGGATGGAAAGAAACGGCGCGACGCCGGTGCCGGTGGCGACCAGCCACAGTTCTTCCGCCGGCGGGACTTCAGAGGCGATCAGCCAGCCCGCGGGATTGTCTGCGATGAAAAGCGCGTCGCCCGCCTTCAGGCGCGCCAGCCGCGGCGACAGCGGCCCTTCGGCCACGATCACGCCGTAGAACTCGAGCACCGGGTCGTCCGGCGGGTTGACGAAAGAGAACGGCTTCGCGATGCGTTCGCCCCCGATGTCCAAAGCGATGCGCACGAACTGCCCAGCCTCGTATTCCAGTCGCGGAGCTTCAACACGCAAGGAAAACAGCGTGTCCGTCCACTGCCGGTTCTCAATTACCCGTCCGGTCAGCCAGGCGCTCATTGCACGGGATACGGCTCTATGTAGAGGTCCTCGACCGTGCCGCCCAGCACGACGATGGAGCCGCGGCGGCGGTTATTGCCGTTGTCGGAGAATTCGAAGACGAACACGCGGCGGATCCTCAGCTCGCCCGCATTGGTGCGCGCCAGGCGCAGGCCCGCGCCCGCCACCGTCTCATCAAGCAGCTGCAGGCCGTTGCGCTCGCAAGCCGCGCGGCCCGCGGCCAGCGCCCTCTCGCGGGCACGCAGGCTGTCGATCCAGAACGCGATGCCAGCGATGATGAGGACGATTGCGGCCGTCTCCCACATCTACTGCGCGCAGGGACTTGGATAGTTCGCGTTGATCTGCTCGATTTCGTCTTGTATTTCTTTCGACAGCTTCAAGTCGAAAAAACCGGCAAGCTCGTCCAGTTGCGGAATCGAAGTCGCGCCGATGATCGTCGAAGCAGTGAAGAAGCGCCCCGCCGCGAACGCAAGCGCGATGCCGGCGAGCGGCACGCCATGGTCCGCCGCCATGCGCTGGTACTCCCCCGCGGCGGCGATGACGCGCGGCCGCTTGTAGCGCTCGCCGAAATCCGGGAACTTCTGCAGGCGGGCCTCGCCCGGCCAGGGCTTCGACTTCATTTTTTTCGAGAGCAATCCCATGGCGAGCGCGGAGTATGCGAGCAGCGGCACGTTGCAGCGCCGGCTCGCCTCGGCCGGATCGCCGTCGAACATGCGGTTCACCAGGCTGTAGCCGTTCTGCACCGAGGCGGGCGGCGGCAACCCGTTCTCCTTCGCCTGACGCGTGAATTCGGCGATGCCCCAGGCGGTCTCGTTCGACAGGCCGTAGGCGCGGATCTTCCCGGCCTTGATCGCGGCCGCCATGCCCTCGATCTGCTCGAGGATCGGCGTCTCCTCGCGCTCCTTCGACGGGTCGTATTGCCAGGCGCCGAAGGCGGGCACGTAGCGCTCGGGCCAGTGGATCTGGTACAGGTCGATCCACTCGGTCTGCAGCCGCTTCAGGCTGTCGTCGATCGCCCACGGGATGGTTTTCTTCGTAACGCGGTTCTCGCCGTTGCGGATCCACTCGCGCCGGCCCGGGCCGGCGATCTTCGAGGCGACGACCAGGTCCTTGCGATTCGCCTTGTTCTTCCCCAGCCAGCTGCCGAGAATTTTCTCGGTCGCGCCCTGCGTTTTCTGATTCGGCGGGATCGGGTACATCTCCGCGGTGTCGATGAAGTTGATGCCGTGCGCGAGCGCCCATTCGACCTGCGCGTGGCCTTCGGCTTCGCTGTTCTGCTCGCCCCAGGTCATGGTGCCGAGGCAGATCTCGCTGACTTCGAGCGCGGTCGTGCCCAGCCGGTTGCGCTTCATCGTAAGCGGAATTTTCTCATGCCCGCCGCAGGGCGAACGCGGGCACCGGCTGTGCGAATCCCTTCAGGCTGAGCGGCCCCAGCGCGTCGAAATCGAATGCGCCTTCCAGGGAGGCCGCCGTCTTGCGGTCAACCAGGATCTGGCCGCTCTTGGCCTCGGCGCAGAGGCGCGCGGCGACGTTGGTGACCGTGCCGATGGCGGCGTAGTCCCAGCGCCCCTCGAAGCCGATCGCGCCCAGGGTGGCGTATCCCTGCGCGATACCGGCGCCCAGGCCGATGTCGAAGCCGCCGCGCTTCTTCCAGCGCGCGCCGATGGGCGCAAAGGCCTCCATCATCGACAGCGCCGCCCTGACCGCGTGCTCGGCGGGACGCTCAATCGGCACCGGATCGTTGTAGAAGACCATCACCGCGTCGCCGGCGAAGCGCTCGATGGTGCCTTCATGCTCGAGCACCCGCCTGCCGAGCGCGGCATGGAACTCGTGCAGCAGCTCCATCACCTCCTCCGGCTCGGCGGCGTCGGTGAAGGCGGTGAAGCCGCGCAGGTCGAAGAACTCGACGGTAATCTCGCGGCGGTGGGTCTTCAGCAGTTCGTCCCCCTTGCCGGCGGCCAGGGCCTCGGCGAGCTGCGGCGAAAAAAAGCTCTTCAGCCGCGCCAGGCGCTCGTCCTGCAGGCTCTTGATGCGCAACAGCGACTTCACGCGCGCGAACAGCTCCGCCTGGTTCACCGGCTTGGAAAGGAAATCGTCCGCGCCCGCCTCGATCCCCTTGACGCGTTCGCTTTGGGGGTCGAGCGAAGTCGCCATCACCACCGGCAGCAGCGCGGTCGCCGGATTCTCGCGGATGCGGCGGCAGACGTCGTAGCCGGACAGTCCCGGCATCATGACGTCGAGCAGCACCAGGTCGGGCGGCGACGCGGCGATGCTGGCCAGCGCCGCCTCCCCGTTGGTCGCGCTTGTCACCGCGTAGCCCTTCGCCGCCAGCAGGTCGGTGAACAACTTGACGTTCTGCGGCGTATCGTCGACGACCAGGATGCGCGGCGCCATCTAGGGGGCTCCGCCGCCGGCGAGGCGCTTCACGGTCTCGAGGAATTCCTTGAGGTTGATCGGCTTGCTGAGGAACGCGTCGAAGCCGGCGGCCATGATCTCGCCCCGGTCCGTCGGCGTGACGGAGGCCGTGAGCGCGGCAATCGGGATATGCGCCGTGGCGGCGTTCGCGCGGATCTGCCGGAACGCCTCGACGCCGTTGATGCCCGGCAGCTGGATGTCCATCAGCACCAGGTCCGGCTTGTTTTCGAGGGCAAGCCGCACCCCGTCCTCGCCGGTGACCGCCTCCAGCGTGCGGTAGCCGCGCACCTGCAGCACGTCGCGCGCGAGCTTCATGTTCTTTTCGTTGTCTTCGATGATGAGGACGAGTTTCATGTGCGCACCGGCAGCGTGAAGGTGAACGTGGACCCCGATCCAAGCCGGCTCTCCAGGCGGATTTGGCCGCCATGCAGCTCGACGAAGCGCCGGGTCAGCGCGAGGCCGAGACCCGTTCCCTCGGCTTTCCTCGTGTAGTCGCTGCCGACCTGCTTGAACTCCTCGAACACCGCGGCGTGATCCGCGGCGGCAATCCCGACGCCGGTGTCTTTGACTGCGATGGCCACCGCCTTGCCCTCCAGCACGGCCGACACGTCCACCCGGCCGCCGTCCGGCGTGAATTTCACCGCGTTCGACAGCAGGTTGAGCAGGATCTGCTTGAATTTTCTCTCGTCGGCGGTGAACGCGCCGAGCGCCGGATCGACCTCGAGGCCGAGCGCGATGCCGTGGCGCTGCGCGCGCTCGCGCACCAGCGTGATGGCGTTGGCGAGCGACGAGGGCAGGTCGAAGCTGCCGAGATCCAGGTCCATCCGCCCGGCTTCAATCTTGGACAGGTCCAGGATGTCGTTGATCAGGGAAAGCAGGTGCCGGCCCGACTCGTGGATGTCCTTCATGTAGTCGGCCTGCTTCTCGTTCAGCTCGCCGAACATCCGCTCGATCAGCACCTCCGAAAAGCCGATGATCGCATTCAGGGGCGTGCGCAGCTCGTGCGACATGTTGGCGAGGAAGTCGGACTTGTGCCGGCTGGCGATCTCGAGCTGCTTGCCCTTCTCCGCAATTTCGCGGAACAGACGCGCGTTCTGGATCGCCATCGCGGACTGCGTGGCGAAGGTCTTCAGCAGCTCGACGATGTCCGGGGCAAACTCGCCCGGCGTCTTGCGCGTCACCGACAGCGCGCCGATGACGCGATTCTCACGCAGCAGCGGAACAGTGAGGATCGCCCGGTAGCCGGCGCGCACCAGAACGTCCTTGCGGCTGCTGTGGTAGCTCTCATCGAGGATGTCGGGCACCTGCGCGGGCTCGCGCGTCACCGCCGTGCCGCCCACCGTGCCGTCGCCCTTGCGGATCGGCGCCCGGCGCACCGTCTCGAGCAGCTCGTCCGCCACGCTGTCGGCCGCCTGCAGCCGGAACTCCTCCGCGTTCTCGTCGTACTCGTAGATCGAGCCGTTGTCGAGGCCGGTGAGCTTCACCGCGCGCTCGACGATCGTCTGCAGCACCTTGTCGAGCTCCAGCGTCGAGCTGATCGCCTGCCCCACCTCGCCCAGCGCCGTGAGCTGCCCCACCGACTTGGTGAGCGCCTCGGTGCGGCTCTGCAGCTCCTTGAACAGGCGCACGTTCTCGATCGCGATCACCGCCTGGTCGGCAAATGTCCTGACCAGCGCGATATGTTTTTCACTGAATAGCTTCGCCTCCGTACGTCGAAGCGCTATCGTGCCAATCGCGATGCCCTCCCGCAGTAGCGGTGTGTTCAGCACGGTCCGGTTGTTCAGATCGCGCGCAATGGCGGATCCTTCCGGAAACTCCACTTCCTCGGACTGCAAGTCGAGTATGTGCAATTGCCGCCCCTCGAGCATCGCCCTGCCCGTCGTTGACTCCCGACTAACTTCCCTGCGCAAGCCCATGGGCACTATAGGCATGTCTCCGTAGTGGGCCGCGTTGGCGAAAAAGTCGCCGTCTCGCAGGTAAATGACGACGTCCGTAGCTTCGCAAAGGCGCGCCGTGCTGGCCGCGATCGCGTCGAGTACCGGCTGCATGTTCGACGGCGAACTCGCGATGACTTTCAAAATCTCCGCCGTCGCCGTCTGCCGCTCGAGCGCTTCCCTGGTCTCGTTGAACAGGCGCACGTTCTCGATCGCGATCACCGCCTGATCGGCGAAGGTCTTCAGGAGTTCGACGTGGTGCGGGCTGAAAGCCCCGGCCTGACGTCGCGTGACATTTATCGCCGCGATCGAAACACCCTCGCGGATCATCGGCACGGTAATGGAACTGCGCCAGCCGCGAGCGCGAGCGCGCTCCAGCACCTCTTCGGCATTATCGTGGGCGGTCTCGATATCCACCACCACAGCGGGCTCCAGAGATCGCACGGCTCTCGACAGCATGCTTTGCGCCGAAAGCGGCATTGGGAAAGCCCCCCGCAGCGACTCGTCCCCTTCCACACTCGTCGAAGTGAGTGCCGCCAGATGCAGTTTCTCTTCGGCAACACGGAATACCGCAGCGGAAAAACCGCCGACCAGCGTCATGGCGATGCGCACGATCGCATCGAACACCGGCTGCACGTCGGAAGGCGAGCCCGCAATGGCCTTGAGGATCTCCGCGGTCGCCGTCTGCCGTTCGAGCGCCTCCTTGGTCTCGTTAAACAGGCGCGCGTTCTCGATGGCGATCACCGCCTGGTCGGCGAAGGCCTGCAGGAGCGAGATCTGCGAGGTCGAGAAAGGGCCGGGCTTCCGCCGCCCAACGACCAGCGCCCCGATCGCGCTGCCCTCGCGGAGCAACGGCACGGTCAACTGGCTGCGCAGGTGCCCGGCTTGAAGATTCCCCGGCGCAGATGGATCCGCGATGTCGGGCACGTGAACTACCTGACACTCGACGATCGAACGGCCGACCAGGCTGGTCGTATCCACTGGGCGCGGGAAGTTCTTCTTCAGGTGCGTTTCGACATCCGGGGCAAGCGGCGTATGCGCATATGTGATGGCGTCGCCCACGACCAGGAACAGGCTGCCCAGCTCCGCCTCGCAAAGGCGCATCGCACGCGCGACGATGGCGTCGAAGACCGGCTGCGTGCTGGTCGGCGATCCGCTAATGACCCGCAGGATGTCCGCCGTCGCCGTCTGCCGTTCGAGCGCCTCCTGCGTCTCGTTGAACAGGCGCACGTTCTCGATCGCGATCACCGCCTGGTCGGCGAAGGTCTGCAGGAGCTGGATTTCGGCCCTGCTGAACGCCTTTGTCTCCAGTCGGGCCGCGGCAATCGCACCCACGGCGACTCCGTTCCGAAGCAAGGGCACGGCCAGCGCAGCCCGGCGTAGATTCAATGCCTTCGAGAAGGCGTTCCGGTTGCCGGAAAATCGCGGGTCATTCGCGAGGTCAGTCGTGTGCGTGACCCGCCGCTCGAGGATCGCGCGACCGACGATGTGATCGGTGCGCGGCGGGGCGGGATATAGACCGCGAAGCACGCGACCGGCCTTGGCGCTGACCTGCTTGTCGGCGACGACGGTCATCATTTCGCCGTCGTAACGGTACAGGATGCTGAAAACGGGGCCGCACAGGCGATGCGCGTTCCCGATGATCGCCTCGAAGACGGGCTGCGTGTCCGCAGGCGATCTGCTGATGACCTTCAGAATCTCAGCGGTCGCCGCCTGCTGGGCGCGCGCTTC
>JANXUV010000191.1 GCA_025356085.1 Betaproteobacteria bacterium | reverse complement strand
TTCTTGTGCTCGGCGACGAAGCGCGCGGACTGGACGAACATGCCACCTGAGCCGCAGGCGGGGTCGAGGATGCGGCCGTGGAAGGGTTCGAGGATTTCGACCATGAGGCGCACGATGGGCGCGGGGGTGTAGAACTCGCCGCCCTTCTGCCCCTCGGTGCGGGCGAACTGGCCGAGGAAGTATTCGTAGATGCGCCCGAAGGCGTCGTGGTCGAGGCTGACGGGGATTTCGGAGACCTTCTTCAACAATTCCTTAAGCAGGGTGCCGTTGAAGATCTGGTAGTTGCGCGGCAGCACGCCTGCGAGCTGCGGGTTGTGCTTCTCGATGTCGGCCATCGCCTCGTTGACGGCCTTGCCGACATTGCTGCCTTCAGGCGGCTGCAGCATGTAGTCGAAGCGGGAGTTCGGCGTGAGGAACAGGACGCCTTCAGCCTGGTAGGCCTTGGGGTCGTCGATGCGCGAGGTGCCGCGGCGCGCCGAGGTGCCCGCCTTTTCCAGTTGCGCGCGGCGCTGCGCGAAGCGTGCTTCGGCGAAGCGCAGAAAGATCAGGCCAAGAACCGGTCCCGAGTATTCGCCCGCCTTGAGGCCGGAGTTGGCGCGGAACTGGTCGGCGGCGTCCCAGAGCCGCTTTTCGAGCTGGTGATTGGCTTCGTCTTTTTCGGTTGGTGCGACCCAGCGCATGACTTCTCCCTCTGCGGCGATTTGCCCTCAACGATATAGCAGCCTTGGTCAACTAGGGGTGACGCCGAAACGTTGTTCTGCGAGGCATGAAGATTAATCGGACAATGGAACAAACTGTCGACGCGCGCATCGTCAGCGTTCGCGGGCATCGGGTCATGCTCGACGCGGACCTCGCGGAACTGTATGGCGTATCGACTAAGGCGCTGATTCAGTCTGTCAGGCGCAATCCTGGCCGCTTCCCGTCTGACTTCATGTTTACCCTTACAAAACAGGAGATTGCAATCTTGAGGTCACAAATTGTGACCTCAAGTTCAGTTCCTCGGGGCTGGGGAGGCCGACGTACTTCTCCCTACTGCTTTACAGAACAGGGCGTGGCCATGCTTTCCTCCGTGCTGCGAAGCGAGCAGGCCGTCAGGGTGAACGTGGAGATCATGCGCGCCTTCGTACGCCTGCGCGGCCTGATCGGGCACAACCGCGATCTGGTGAAACGGCTCGATAAACTGGAATCGAAATATGACCGGCAGTTCAAGGCCGTCTTCGACGCGATCCGCGAACTCATGACTCCGCCGCAGCCCGCGCCCAGGCGCCGCATCGGGTTCGTCTCGACCGATGAGGATCCTGTCAGTAAAGCTCAAAAGCGATAGAGCTTGGCCTAATCAACGACGATGTTCGCGTCGCGCGCGACCTTGCGCCATTTTTCGACGTCGGCGCGCACGTAGGCGTTGAAATCCGCCTGGCTCATCTCCCAGACATCGGCGCCCATCGCGCGGTAGCGCTCGCGCACGACCGCGTTCGACAAGGCTTGGCGCAGCGCCCCGTGCAGCTTCGCCAGAACTGCCGGCGGCGTCGCCGAGGGGGCGAAGATCCCGGTGTAGGTGCCGGCCTCGAAGCCCTTCACGCCGGCTTCGTCGAGCGTGGGCACGTTCGGCAGCAACGGCGAGCGCGCGAGCGAAGTCACCGCCAGCGCCTTGATCTTGCCGTTGCGGATGTGCTCGATGGAGGCGGTGAGCTGGTCCATCATGGTCTCGACCTGGCTGCCGAGCAGGTCGGTGATCGCCGGGCCGCTGCCCTTGTAGGGCACGTGCAGCAGCGGCAGTTTCGCCTGGCGGATCAGCAATTCGATTGCCAGATGGTTGGACGAGCCGCTGCCCGCCGAGGCCACGCTCACCGGCGCGCCCTTGGATTTCACATAGGCGACGAATTCCGCGTAGCTCGTCACGGGCGTCTTCGGCGCCGCGGTCAGCACCATCGGTACGTACTGGATGGCGCCGACGGCGACAAAATCCTTCAGCGGGTCGTAGTTAATGGTCTTGAACACCGCCGGCGCGCTGGAAATCGTGCCGCTGGAGCCGAGCAGCAGTGTGTAGCCGTCCGGCGACGCCTTGGCGACCTGCGCTGAACCGATGGTGCCGCCCGCTCCCGGGCGGTTATCCACAACCACTTGCTGACCGAGCGCATCGCCCAGCGCCGGGGCGACGGTGCGTGCCGTGATGTCGACGTTGCCGCTGGGCGGCCAGGGCACGACGATGTGCACCGGACGATTAGGAAAATCTTGCGCTGCAACAATGGGGATCGGTCCCACGGCAAGCAAGGTCGCCGTCAGAAAGTGCGCGCGCAAAGAAAATTTCGTCATTTTCTCTCCTGGATTCGGAGAGCATAATAGGTCACAACAAGAACAACATTAATCGACACTCAAGGAGGCACGCATGGCCAGTCTCAACATCAACGGCAAGACCCGCGAGGTCAATGCCGACCCGAACACCCCGCTGCTGTGGGTGATCCGCGATTCGCTCGGCATGACCGGAACCAAATTCGGCTGCGGCGCGCAACTATGCGGCGCCTGCACCGTGCATCTCGACGGCAAGCCGGTACGCTCCTGCGGCACGCCGCTGTCGGCTGCCCTCGGCAAGAAAGTGACCACCATCGAAGGCATTTCAGCGTCCGCGGCCGGCAAGAAAGTGCAGGCCGCCTGGGCTTCGCTGGACGTGCCGCAATGCGGCTACTGCCAGTCGGGCCAGATCATGAGCGCCACCGCGCTGCTCACCGAGAAGCCCAACCCGACCGACGCCGACATCGATAGCGCCATGGCGGGCAACATCTGCCGCTGCGGCACCTACCCGCGCATCCGCGCGGCGATCCACAAAGCCGCCAAGGGGGCCTGATCATGAGCCAACTCAAGAATCCGACCCGCCGCAAGTTCCTCAAATCCAGCGCCGCCGTCGGCGGCAGCCTGATCATCGGCGTCGCCCTGCCGGGCGGCATGCGCCACGCGATGGCCGCGGCCGATTCGGCGATCAACGCCTGGATCCGCATCGGCAGCGACAACAGCGTCACCATCCTCTGCGCGCGTTCCGAAATGGGACAGGGCGTGGTCATGGCCCTGCCGACTCTGGTCGCGGAAGAACTCGAAGTCGATCTCAGCAAGGTGAAGGTCGACTTTGCCCCGCCGGGCGAGGTGTACATCAACGGTATGCTGGGCGGCCAGATTACCGGCGGCTCGACCTCGGTGCGCGACGGCTGGGACAAGCTGCGCATCGCAGGCGCGCAGGCGCGCATCATGCTGACCGAAGCCGCGGCGAAGCAGTGGGGCGTGGACGCCTCCAAGTGCGCCGCCGCCAACGGAATGGTTGCGGGACCAGGCGGCAAGAAGGCGACCTACGGCTCGCTCGCCGAGGCCGCGTCGAAATTGACACCGCCCAAGGAAGTGAAACTGAAGGATCCCGCCAAGTGGCGTTACATCGGCAAGCCGATGAAGCGCATGGACACCGCCGGCAAGATCAACGGCACGACCGAGTTCGGCATCGACGTGAAACTGCCGGGCATGCTGTACGCCTCGCTCGCGCAGTGCCCGGTGATCGGCGGCAAGGTGACCAGCTTCGACGGCGCGAAGGCGAAGGCGATGCCGGGCGTCAAGCATGTGGTGCAGATCACTGACGGCGTCGCCGTGGTGGCCGACACCTGGTGGCAGGCCAAGCAGGCGCGCGACGCGCTCACTATCGTCTGGGACGAGGGCGCGGGCAAAGCGCTCAGTTCCGCGTCGGTGTCGGCGGGCCTCGCGGCGGCGATGTCCAAGCCCGGCGCGGTCATCAAGACGCAGGGCAACGTCGCCGAGGGCATGAAAGGCGCGGCCAAGAAGGTCGAAGCGACCTACGAAATGCCGTTCCTGTCGCACTCGCCGCTGGAGCCGATGAACTTCACCGCCGACGTGCGCAAGGAGTCGGCGCTGCTGATCGGCTCGATCCAGTTCCAGCAGCTCGCCATGGGCATGGCCTCCGCGATCACCAAGCTCAAGCCCGAGCAGATCACCATCAAGACCACCTTCCTCGGTGGCGGCTTCGGCCGGCGCATCGACTGCGACTACATGGCGCAGGCGGTGGAGATCTCGATGAAGGTCGGGGCGCCGGTGAAGCTGGTGTGGACGCGCGAAGACGACATGACGCACGACTTCTACCGCCCGGTCAGCCTGACGCAGATGTCCGGCGGGCTTGATGCGAGCGGCAAGCCGACGGCGCTCAGCTTCAAAATGAGCTCGCCTTCGGTCACCTCGCGGCTGTTCCCGCCGCTGGTGAAGGACGGCGTCGATCCACTGATGACAGAAGCGATCCTGGTGCCCTACGATATTCCGAACCAGCAGGTGACCACGGTGATCCACGACACGGGCCTCAGGGTCGGCTACCTGCGTTCGGTGTCGCATGCGCTAAACGTGTTCGCCAACGAGTCGTTCATCGACGAGATGGCGGTCGCCGCGGGCAAGGATCCCTACCAGTTCCGCATGGGGCTGCTGGCGAAGCAGCCGCGCTTCGCCAACGTGCTGAAGCTCGCCGCCGACAAGGCGGGCTGGGGCAAGCCGCTGCCGAAAGGCCGCGCGCGCGGGATCGGCCTGATGGAGGGGTACGACACCTACATGGCTCAGGTGGTCGAGGCCTCGGTGGAGGGCGGCGCGATCAAGGTGCATCGCGTGGTGGTGGCGGTGGACCTCGGCCGCATGGTGAACCCGAACATCGTCGAACAGCAGATCGAG
>JANXUV010000184.1 GCA_025356085.1 Betaproteobacteria bacterium | reverse complement strand
AAAGCGCGGATCCTGCGCCAGTTCGCCACGCCCTGCCGCATCGCAGAATTTGCGGAACAGGTTGTCATTGCCGCAGGCGATGATCACCTCACCGTCGCTAGTGCGGAATGGCTGGTAGGGCACGATGTTCGGATGCAGGTTGCCGATCCGCTTCGGCGGCACGCCGGTCGAGAAGAAATTCGTGTTCTGATACGCGAGCAGTGCGATCTGCGAGTCGAGCAGCGCGAGATCAAGGTGCTGGCCCTTGCCTGATTCGGCGCGGTGCGCGAGCGCCGCGCAGACCGCGATCGAGGCGTACATCCCGGTAATGATGTCGGCGACCGGCACGCCGGCGCGCTGCGGACCGCCGCCAGGCGCGCCGTCCGGTTCTCCCGTGACGCTCATCATCCCACCCATGCCCTGGATCATGAAGTCGTAACCCGGGCGCTCACGGTAAGGCCCGGTCTGGCCAAAGCCGGTGATCGAGCAGTAAATGAGCCGCGGGTTGAGCTTCGCCAGGTCGACGTAGCCCAGGCCGTAGCGCGCAAGGTCGCCGTACTTGTAGTTTTCCAGCAGCACGTCGCTCTTCACGGCGAGTTCGCGCACCAGCGCCTGCCCGCCCGGGCTCGCGACGTTGACGGTAATGGACTTCTTGCCGCGGTTCGCCGAGGTGAAATAAGCGGAATCCTTGGTCGCGTTGCCGGCTTTGTCCTTCACCCAGGGCGGGCCGAAGGCGCGCGAATCGTCGCCGACCTTGGGCCGTTCCACCTTGATGACCTCGGCGCCAAGGTCGGCGAGATTCTGCCCGGCCCAGGGCCCGGCGAGGACACGCGAGAGGTCGAGGACGCGGATGTGTCCGAGCGGGCCCGCCATGGGGCTACTTCACCACCAGGTCGTTCTTCACCGACTTCACCCCGGAGATGCCGCGGGCAACCTTACCGGCATGTTCCTTGATCGCTGCACTGGACACGAAGCCGGACAGCTGGACGATCGACTCGTAGGTCTCGACCGAGATCGCTGTCGAGGGGATGCCTTTTTCCGTCAACAACGAGGCCTTCAACTTGGTGGTAATTGTGCTGTCGGCGGCAATGCGCTCGTCGTTGTCTTTGTTCGCCTGGATGAATTCGTCGACGCTCATCTTGCCGTCCTTGTTGGCGTCGAATTTTACGAACCGCTTGGCGAGTTCCCTGTTTCCGGCGACTTCCTCCTTGCTCAGGAAGCCATCGCGGTTCTTGTCCAGAATGTCGAAGGCCTGGTTGGACACTTTCTGCGCCCAGCTCGCGGAACTGAACGCGGCGATCAATGCAACGGCGATAATTTTGTTCATTGCGCCCTCCTTAAATGGGACCGCAAATCTACCAGAGGTTCACAAGCATGCGTACCGCGATCGCCAGAAGCATCAGCGCGAGCACGATGCGCAGGCGCTTGACCGGCAGCCGGTGCGCGAGCTTCGCGCCCAGCGGCGCCAGCGGCATGCTGGCGGCGGCGACGATGGCGAGCGCCGGCAGGTAGACATAGCCCAGGCTGCCGTCGGGTAAACCCGACGCATGCAGACCATTGAGGATATAGCCGATGGTGCCCGCAACGGCGATCGGAAAGCCGTTGGCCGCCGCCGTGCCGATGGCGCGCTTCAGCGGCACGTTGCAGCGCACGAAGAATGGGATCGACAGAAACGCGCCGCCCGCCGCCAGCACGCTCGACAGTGCGCCAATACCCGCGCCCATACCGAACAGGCCGGCGGCACCCGGCAGCTGGCGCGACGGCTTCGGTTTCATCTCGAAGAACATCTGCAGCGAGGCGTACAGCATAAAGACGGCGAAAAACACCGCCAGAGGCCGCGTCGGCACGAAGCCGGCGACCAGCGTGGCGGCGAGTGCGCCCGCCACGATGCCCGGCGCCATCGCGCGCGCCACGCGCCAGTCCACCGCGCCGTGCCTGTGGTGCGCACCCACGCTGGAGAGCGAGGTGAACACGATGGTTGCCATCGAAGTGGCCAGCGAAATATGCATCAGGTGCTCGGCTGGGAAGCCCTTGGCGGTGAACACGAACACCAGCATCGGCACCATGATCATGCCGCCGCCGATGCCGAACAGGCCCGCGAGGAAGCCGACCGACAATCCGATCGCGAGATAGACCCACCACCACTCCATCAGCGCTTGCCCGGGGTATGCGCGAGCAGGTGGGCGGCAAGCTCGGCGAAGCCGGCGCCGGCGAAGCCGCGCGTCACGTACTTCGGTTCGGCCTCCAGCCGGCCGGCGAAACGCGCGACATTCGCGACGCCGACCGAATTCTCGAAATACGCGAACATCGGCGCATCGTTCGGCGAATCCCCGGCAAACGCGAATTCGCGTTGCAGGATTTCCGGGGAGAGCCCGAAAACTTCGGCGCACAGCTGACGGCACATTGCCAGCTTGTCGTAGCCGCCGAACCAGCCATTGACGTGGATGGAACTGATCTTCGCCGTCAGGCCTTCAGCGCGCATCAGCTGCGCGATCCGTTCAGCGCCCTCCAGCGGCAAGGGCGGCACGTCCTCGCAGTAGTCGATGGCCAGGTCGGTTTCGCGATAGGGCTGGTCGGATGCAATGGCACAACCGGACACCTGCGCGACGATACGCGCGCCTATGGCCTGAAGACGGCTCTGGTTGCGCGCGCGCGCGGCAGCGTCGTCCTGAAATTTCTTTTGTAATTTCCCATTCGAAAAATGGAAATAAAACGCGCCGTTCTCTCCCACTACGGCGTCCACCGGCCACATGCGCGCGATGTGATCGCACCAGCCCGCCGGGCGTCCGGTGATGGGCACTACGATCCGGCCGTTCCGTTTCAGGGCCTCCAGCGCGCCATAGGCCTCGGCCGTCAGCCTCCCGTCGGTGGTGATTGTGTCGTCAATATCGAACAGCAGGCCGCGAATGCGGCCCGGGTCGCGCAGCTCGGACAGAGGTTTCATCACCTGCCGAGCACCTGCGCCACGCGCTCGCGCTGCGCTGGCGTCATCAGCAATCCGGTCTTGGTGCGCCGCCAGAGGACATCTTCCGCGGTCTGCGCCCATTCGCGCTCGACGAAATAGCGCAGCTCGCGCTCGGTGAGGCCGGCGCCGAAGTCCTCACCCATATCGCCGTCGCCGACCACCGCCTGCGCGTGAGTGCCGTGGCGCCGGAAAATCGGCCGCAGCGTCGCTTCCGGAATATGCGGATGACTGCCGAAGAAGGCGTCGCGAGCCTCGACCCGCGCCACGCCGCCGAAATCACTGCCCGATAGCGGCGTGCGATCGGTCCACGCCGGCTTCAGTCCCGGGAAGTAGGGCGCGAGCTTTGCCATCGCGTGGTCGGCGAGCATCCGATAAGTGGTGATCTTGCCGCCGAACACCGAAAGTACCGGCACGCGGCCCGCCTCATCGTCCACGCGAAGCGTGTAATCGCGCGTGACAGCGGACGGATCGGCCGAGCCGTCGTCATAGAGAGGGCGCACACCGGCGTAGGTCCACACCACATCCTCAGGGCGCGCCGGCTGCGACAGGTAGCGGTTTACTGCCCGGCACAAATACGCGATCTCCTCCGCGCTCGCCTCCGGACGCAGGTTCTCGTCTTGCACCGGCACGTCGGTGGTGCCGATCAGCGTGTGCAAGTCGCCATACGGGATCATGAATACCACCCGGCGGTCGTCGTTCTGCAGGATGAAGGCGTGCTCGCCTTCGTAGAGCTTCGGCAGCACGATGTGGCTGCCCTTCACCAGGCGTACCGCATCGCTGGACGGCTGCGACAGGCGGGAATTCAGCACCGCCTTAACCCAGGGGCCAGCGGCATTGACGATTGCTTTTGCCCGCAGATTTTCGCCGTTGGACAGCGTCGCCGTCCAAAGACCGTTCTCTCGCCTCGCCGAAACGCACTCGGTTCGCGTCAGCACCCGTACGCCGCGCTCGCGGGCATCCATCGCATTGGCGACCACCAGCCGCGCATCGTCGACGCGGCAGTCGGAATAGACAAAGCCGTGCTTGAGTTGCGGCTGCAGCCCCGAGTTGTAGGGCGGCGTATCCAGCCGCACCGCTTTGGAACCCGGCAGGCTCGCGCGCCGGGCGAGATGGTCGTAGAGAAACAGCCCCGCTCGGATCATCCAGCGCGGACGCAGTTCCGGCACGTGCGGCATGACGAAGCGCGCCGGCCAGACCAGGTGCGCGGCCACTTTGAGCAGCACCTCGCGCTCGGCGAGTGCTTCCGCCACCAGCCTGAATTCGTAGAGTTCGAGATACCGCAGGCCGCCGTGGATCAGCTTCGACGACCAGGACGAAGTCGCCGACGCCAGGTCGTCCTTTTCCACCAGCAGCACCGACAGTCCGCGGCCCGCGGCATCGCGCGCGATGCCGGCGCCGTTGACGCCGCCGCCGATGACGAGAAGATCGTAGTCTTGCAAGCGCGAAATTATAATGTGCGCGCGAGTTGCGCTTCGAGGACGACGCCCCCGCCGCCCGGGAGATTCTCGGCGCGCAGCCCGCCGCCGTGGAACTCCGCGATCAGTCGCGCGATATACAACCCCAACCCCAGGTGCGGCGCCCCCCCGGCGCGCTCTGCGCGTAGCGACACCATCGAGTCGAACAGCGACTCGCGGATTGCATCGGGCAGCGCCGGGCCCTGGTTCTCGACTCGCAATCGCGCATCGATGCCCAGAGAAATCCGGATCGAAGTACCGGCGGCGGCGAAGTCCACTGCGTTTTCAACCAGCTTGTCCAGCATCTGCGCGAGCAGGTCCGCCGCACCCTGCACTGGCACCGGATCCGGCGATACCGAAAGCTCGAAGCTTCGAGGTGCGTAGGCGAGCCGGTAGCCTTCTACGCAGCCGCGCACGACCGCCGACGCGTCGAAGCGCTCGCGCTCCGCCGTCGAGAGCCCTTGCTCAAGGCGGCTGGCCTCGGTCATGCGGGACAGGATGGTGCCCAGGCGCGCGAGCCCCTCCTCGGCGCGCGCAACGTAGGTACGTGTTTCCTCCGGCGTTCTCGCAGCATGCAGGTTCTCCAGCGAAGAGCGCACCACCGCTACTGGCGTGCGCAGTTCGTGCGATAGCCGCCCGGCAAGTGCCTCGAGGTAGGCGTTGTAGCGGGCGAGGCGCTCCAGCACCGTCGTGAAGCTGCGCGACAGGTCGCCAATCTCATCGTCGGCGTCCGAGGCAGTCGTCAGCCGGGTGACGCGACCGCGCGCATCGATGGCCGCCTCGGCTTCGTCGCTCAGGCGGCGAATACGGTTCGAGATCCTGGTGGCAAACCACAGCAGCACCGCCGCCGCCAGCGCAAACGCAGCCAGCGTCACAGCCAGCAGCCGCTCCAGCGCCTGGCTGCGCAGCGAAGCGATGCGGTTGGTGGTTTCTTCCACTACCACCGCTCCCTGCACCTCGTCGCCTACCCAGATCGGCTGCGCCGCCGAAATGACGACGGCCCGGCCATCGCGCGTGTTGCGCGTGCGCGCGCTTGCGGCGCCCTGGAGCGCCGCGGCGACCTCCCGGCCCGCGGCGACGGCATCCTCCGCGATCGCGTCGTCGAACTCCTCGGTCGGCGGCGCGAGCAGCCACCCGAGCGCACGCTGGGTAAAGCCCGGATCCGGGGTATCGGCGCGTTTCAGGCTGCCGGCAAGCGCCAGCACCCGGTAGTCGCGACTGACCACCCAGATGCGGGAACTCGCGCGCTCCAGACCTTTCAGGATTGCCGCGATTTCGCCGTCCGCATCACCTTCGCGCGCAGTTGCCTCGCTCTCGATGATGCCGCCGGTCAGGCGCTGTAATTCGCGCTCAGCTTCGTCCCGCAGCTCCGATTCGCGGCGCGCCCGGTAGACCAGCAGCTTCGGCCGTTCATGCAGCGCCGTCGCCACCGCGCGCGCGGTGGCCGCGAGCGCCTCTTCCTGCGCGGCGAGCAGGAAACGCTCCATCTCGCGCACGTAGAGCCAGCCGGCCCAGGGAAGGACCAGTAGCACCAGCGCGACCAGCGCCAGCTTTGCGCGCAGAGGAAATCGCGTCATTTTTTCCTAAGCCTTCCAGCGGTAACCGAGGCCGTAAGCGGTCTCGATACCGTCGAAAGCCGGATCGGCGGCGACGAATTTGGCGCGCACGCGCTTCACGTGCGAAGTGACCGTCGCGTCATCCACCACCAGTTCCGCGTCGCGCATCAGCTGGTCGCGGTCCTTGACGTGGCCGGGATGGCGGGCGAGCGAGTGCACGATCCAGAACTCGGTCAGCGTGAGTTCAACACGCGCGCCCTTCCACTGCGCGCTGAAGCGCTTCAGGTCGAGTTCCAGTTCGCCGCGCTGGACGCGTTCCTCAATCGGCTTGGCTTCAGCAAGCGCATCCACGCGACGGAACAGCGCTCCGATGCGTGCCATCAGGTGCGGAAGACTTACGCCTTTGGTGAGGTAGTCGTCCGCGCCGAGGCGGAGTCCCAGCACAACGTCGAAATCGGAATCGCGCGCGGTGAGGAAGACGATTGGCAGCTGCGGTGAGAGCGCGCGCAAGTCGCGGCACAGCGCGAAGCCGCCCTCCGCTTCGTCGCCGAGGCCGATGTCGATAATCGCGAGGTCGGGCAGGCGGCTACGCAGCGCCGCGATCGCCTCGCGCCTATCGGCGTAGGCGGCAACCTCGTAGCCGTTGCGCTTCAACGCCTCGGCGTAGTTGGCGCGAATTGCGGCGTCATCCTCGACGATTACGATGCGGCGGGCCATGCGATGAATATACCGGAAGGCCCGCAGTCATTATTTCGCCATTTTTCTTCGTCACCCTGTCAGAACGCCGGCCCCGCTAGGGCTCTTTCCCTGCTTTTAATGGCAGCAACCGACAAGGGACTGAACATGACCAGAACAGCTTTCATCGCAGCAGAACTCTCAGCCTCTATCGCGCTGGCCGCCTCCATCGGCCTGTTCGTGAGCATCGTGTTGGCGGGTATCACGCTGCTACTCGCGGCATGAGGTACGGAGATACCGTACTCGGCGTCGAGTGCGCGATTCCGCATCTGCGCGCCAGGCGACGCCAAAACCTGGTGCGCCAGTTTCTCGGACGATTGGCCGCGGTACTGAAGCGCTGGGGCTGACACGAACCGCGGCGGCGGGCGCGCTGGATCCAGAAAGGAGGATTCGGGACACGGTACCGGCGACGCCCGCCAGCTTCGGCAACGACCGATAGAATGCTGGGCATGGCTACCCCGCTCACGTTGATCGTCGGCAACAAGAACTATTCCTCCTGGTCCATGCGCCCCTGGGTGTTGCTGCGCGGGCTTGAGATTACATTTAACGAACGGCTTCTGAAGTTCCACACGCAGGAATGGAGCGATAACATCGGCCGGCTTTCGCCCTCGGGGATGGTGCCAGTGCTCTGGGAAGGCGAGCCCGGCAGCGGCTTCGCAACCTGGGACACGCTCGCAATCGCCGAGCGCGCGCATGAGCTTTTTCCCGATCTTGCCGTCTGGCCGCGCGAGCCGCAGGCGCGCGCGAGGGCGCGCTCGCTCTGCGCGGAATTTCACTCCGGCTTCCGGGCTTTCCGCGGCGCGATGCCGATGAACATCCGCAGCCGCTACCCCGGCAAGGGAATGAACCCGGAAGTCGCGAAGGATATCGAGCGCATCCTGACGCTCTGGACCGAAGCGCGAAAAACTTTCGGCGGAAAAGGCGCGTTCCTTTTCGGCGCATTCAGCGCGGCGGATGCGTTCTATGCCCCGGTCGCCACCCGTTTCGTCACCTACGGCGTCGAGCTGAAAGGCGCGGCCCGCGACTACCAGCAGGCGCTGCTCGATTCCCCGGGCGTGAAGGCCTGGAGTGCGGAAGCGGTGAAGGAAACCGAGTTCGTCGCCGAGGACGAGCCGTACGGGACCGCGCCCCGCTGACGCATGGCGGGCTTCATCGAGAAGCATTCCGTTTGGAGCGACGAGCATAAAAAGCTCGCCATGGATCTCCCCAGCCGGATCCGCAGCGCGAACCTGCGGCTGATCCGCCTCGCCTGGGCCGATCCGCACGGTGCTTCGCGCGCCAAGGCGGTCACGGTGCCGGTGTTCCTCGAAGCTCTGAAGAATGGCTACAACATCAACGTCGCCACCACCACGCTCGATTCGGCGGGCGGGCGCGTTTTCGCCTCGTTCACGCAGGGCGGCGGCATGGGCCTGGAAGAAATGACCGGCTCGCCCAATCTCACTATCGTTCCGGATCCTGCCACCTTCCGCGTGCTGCCCTGGGCGCCGGGCGTGGGCTGGATTCTATGTGACGAGTATTTCAACAGCGGTGTGCCGTTCTACTTTTCGCCGCGCCAGTTGCTGAAGAGGCTGCTGCGGGACCTGCACGGCAAGGGCCACGAACTGCGTATCGGCCTGGAAGTGGAGTGGTATCTCGCCCGTGTGGCAGAAGAGTCGCTGGGCGACGAACACGTCGGCGTTCCCGGCCTGCGCGGACGGCCGATCCGCACCAGTCCCGCCGAGCCCGGCTATTCGTACCACTCAGAATCCAATATGGATCTGATGCAGCCGATCCTTGGCGCGCTCGCAGAGACGTACGAATCGCTCGGATTGCCGCTGCGTTCGATCGAGAACGAGTGGGGACCGGGGCAGGTGGAATGCACGTTCTCCGCGCAAAATGCGTTGCAGGCCTCTGACGACTTGCTCCTGTTCAGGACGGCAACGCGCCAGGTCTGCCGGCGCATGGGCCATTTCGCGACCTTCATGGCGCGGCCGGCGCTGAAGGGCTACTACGCGAGCGGCTGGCACCTGCATCAATCGCTGGTCGACGCGAAGACCAGGGAGAACCGGTTCACACCCGCATCTGGGAAAGAGCCACTGTCTGAACTAGGCCGCGCCTATCTCGGTGGCTTGCTTGCGAACGCGGTCCCCGCAACCGTATTCGCCACGCCGACAGTCAATGGCTATCGGCGCTTCAAACCCAATTCGCTCGCCCCGGATCGGGCCGGCTGGGCCTACGACAACCGCGGCACCATGGTGCGGGCCCTCGGCGGCGCGGGCGACCCGACGACGCGCCTCGAGAACCGTATCGGCGAACCCTCGGCCAATCCTTACCTGTTCGTTGCTTCGCAGATCGTTTCCGGACTCGACGGCATCGATCGCAAACTCGACCCCGGGCCGCAGGATGCCGACGCCTACAGCGCCAAGCGTACGATGCTACCGACGTCGCTCGCGGCAGCACTGGACGCGGTGGACAAGGATGCGCTGTTCCGGCGCAAGCTCGGCGACGTGTTCGTCGACTACTACGTGAAAATCAAAGGCAATGAAGTCGTGCGTTTTGGACAATACCTTGAACAAAACGGAATAAAAGGCATGCCGGACGAACCGACAAGCTGGGAACAGAATGAATATTTCGATTTCTTCTAGGCCGCTGCACGACTGGGACGCGCTGGTGCAGGCCGACCGCGCGCACCGGATCCTGTACACCGACCCGGCGGTGTTCCAGGAGGAAATGACCAAGATCTTCGGCGCGGTCTGGGTTTACCTCGGGCACGAGAGCCAGATACCGAAGAACGACGATTTCATCGCCACCAAACTTGGCCTGCGGCCGGTGATCCTGCTGCGCGACAGCGCGGGCAGGCTGCGCGCCCTCTACAACCGCTGCACTCACCGCGGCTCGACCGTCTGCCGCGCCGCCAGCGGCAGCGCCAAGGCCTTCCAGTGCCCATACCACGGCTGGACCTTCCACAACTCCGGCCGCCTTGCCGGCGTGCCCTGGCCCGACGGCTACGCCTGCGACTTCAAGGATGACAAGTTCAACCTGGCGCAGGTTTCGCGCGTAGAGAGCTATCGCGGTTTCATCTTCGGCACGCTGAATCCGGAGATGCCGACCCTTAAGGAGTACCTCGGAGAAGCAGCAAGACCGCTTGACGACTGGATCGACCGCAATCCAGGCGGCCGCATCACCGTCTGCGGCGCCAACCGGCTCAAGTACAGGGGCAACTGGAAACTGGCTTACGACAATTCCTGCGACGGCTACCACGTGGTGTTCTCGCACCGCTCGCTGCTGGAAATGGAAAACCGGCTCGAGAAGGATCCGAACAAGGGTATGTCGTACTACAAGTCGAAGCCGGATGAAGCGCCGATGTACTGCCGCTGCTACGGCCGCGGCCACCACCTGAAAGACAAGCGCCCAAACGTGGAGAAACGTGCCGGCGCGCTGTGGGAGATCGAGGGCGCGCACCCGGGCAAGGAACGCTACGAAGCGAAACTGCGCGAGCGCTTTGGCAAGGAAGCGGACCGTTGGCTGGATCTGGCCTCGTCGGAACCGATCAACCTGACGATCTTTCCGAACTTGTTGATTCTCGGCAACCACATCCAGGTGCTGGAGCCCGTCTCGGTGGATGAGACCGACACCGTCTGGTACGGTACTGCGATCGTGGATGGCCCGGACATTCCGCCCGGCGTCGCCGAGGACATCAACGCACTGCGTCTGCGCACCCAGGAAGGCTTCCCGACTTTCGGCGAGGTGGACGACCTCACCAATTTCGAGGAGATCCAGAAGGGACTCGCGGCGCAGGAAGACGAGTGGATCTACATGCACCGCGGCATGGACATTCCGGGTCGCATCACCACGGACGAGCGCGGCATCGTGACCGGGCCGGCGACCGATGAAGTATTCATGCGGCTCTACATCCATCACTGGAAGGAGCTGATGAAGTCGAATCCGGTCCTCTCGGTAAAGCGGACGCCATGAGTTACGTGGACGATGCGTTCTACCGCGACCTCGCGGCGGAATTCACGGACTGGCAGAGTGGGGATCGACGCCTTCTGGATCCGGCGTTGCTCGAAAGCTGCCGGGGAATACTTCACCTCGAAGCAAGGCTATTGGATGAAGGCCGCTTCGAGGACTGGCTTGCCCTGTTCGCCGACGAGTGCCTGTTCTGGGTGCCGGGCTCGCCGGGCGGCGACCCGAAGCGCGAAATCGCGGTCTCCTTCGATGACCGCCGCCAGCTGGAAGGCAGGATCTACCGCCTGCGCACGGGCCACGCCTGGTCGCAAGTGCCGCAATCGCGCACCAGCCGAATCATCGGCAGCGTCGAAGCCTTCCGCGCCGGCAACGAAGCGGTCTGCATGGTGCGCTCAAGCTTCCTGATCACGGAATTGCGCGGCGGCGAAACGCGAACCTTCGCGGGCTGGAACGCGCACCGGCTGGCGCGCGCGGGGAACGGCTGGAAAATTCTCGTGAAGCAAATCAACCTGATCGACTGCGATCAGAACCTGCGCAACCCCAGTCTGCTGCTCTAGGTTATTTCTTCCGCAGTTTGCGGATTGCGGCGAGTTGCGCAGCGAGCATCGACAGCTCGCCCTCTACGGTCGCGATTTCCTGCTTGTCCTTCGCCTTGGCGCGCGCTTCCTCTGCTTTCTTGATGGCCTCGTTGGCCTTCGCTTCGTCGAGGTCCGCGCCACGGATCGCCGTGTCGGCGAGTACGGTAATTACCTTGGGCTGAATTTCCAGTATGCCCCCGGCCACGAAAATCAATTGCTTCTCGCCGCCGCCTGCAGGCGTGATCTCCACAGTGCCCGGCTTGATTCGCGTGATCAGCGGCGTATGGCGCGGATAGATGCCGAGCTCGCCCGCTTCGCCGGGCAGCACGACGAACTCCGCCTCCCCCGAGAAAATCGAGGCTTCAGCGCTGACGACATCGACGTGGATGGTGGCGGCGGCCATTTACTGGAGCGTCTTCGCCTTCTCGAACGCTTCTTCGATCGCGCCGACCATGTAGAACGCCTGCTCGGGCAGCGCGTCGCATTCACCGTTGACGATCATCTTGAAGCCCTTGATGGTGTCTTTCAGCGACACGTACTTGCCCGGGGTGCCGGTGAAGTTCTGCGCCACTGTGAATGGCTGCGACAAGAAACGCTGAATTTTGCGTGCGCGGGACACTGCCAGCTTGTCCTCGGGCGCGAGTTCGTCCATGCCCAGGATGGCGATAATATCGCGCAGCTCCTTGTAGCGCTGCAGCGTCGCCTGCACGGCGCGCGTGGTGTTGTAGTGGTCTTCGCCGATGGTGTTCGGGTCGACCTGGCGCGAGGTGGAGTCGAGCGGGTCCACGGCCGGATAAATGCCGAGCGATGCGATGTCGCGCGACAGCACGACCGTTGCATCCAAGTGGCCGAAGGTGGTAGCGGGCGAAGGGTCGGTCAAGTCATCCGCCGGCACGTACACGGCCTGGATCGAGGTGATCGAGCCGACCTTGGTCGAGGTGATGCGCTCCTGCAGGCGGCCCATCTCTTCGGCCAGCGTCGGCTGGTAGCCCACCGCGGAAGGCATCCGGCCGAGCAGCGCAGACACTTCGGTGCCCGCGAGCGTGAAGCGGTAGATGTTGTCGACGAAGAACAGGATGTCGCGGCCTTCATCGCGAAAGCTCTCGGCCATCGTCAGGCCGGTCAGCGCCACGCGCAGGCGGTTGCCGGGCGGCTCGTTCATCTGGCCAAACACCATCGCCACCTTGGATTCGGGCAGGTTGTCCGGCTTTACGACCTCGGCCTCGATCATCTCGTGATAGAAGTCGTTGCCTTCGCGCGTACGCTCGCCCACGCCCGCGAACACCGACAGGCCGGAGTGCTGGGTCGCGATGTTGTTGATCAGTTCCAGCATGTTCACGGTCTTGCCGACGCCGGCGCCGCCGAACAGGCCGACCTTGCCGCCCTTGGCGAACGGGCAGATCAGGTCGATCACCTTGATGCCGGTTTCCAGCAGGTCCACCGAGGGCGACAGCTCGTCGAACTTGGGCGCGATCTGGTGGATCGAGCGCAGCTTGTCCGATTTGATCGGGCCGACCTCGTCGATCGGGCGGCCAAGTACGTCCATGATGCGGCCGAGCGTACCCGTCCCCACGGGGACGGAGATCGGGCCGCCAGTGTTGTTCACTTTCATGCCGCGACGCAGTCCGTCGGAGGATCCCAGCGCGATACAGCGCACCACCCCATCGCCGAGCTGCTGCTCGACTTCGAAGGTCAGGCCTTTTTCGACGAGTCCGCCCTCGCCCGTATCGGCGAGCTTGAGCGCGTCGTAGATTTTCGGCATCCCGTCGCGAGGGAATTCAATGTCGGTAACCGCACCGACGCATTGAACGATGGTGCCTTGAGTTTGTGCCATGGTTCGTTCCTTTATACGGCGGCAGCGCCGCCCACAATTTCGGAAAGCTCTTTGGTAATGCCGGCCTGGCGGTTCTTGTTGTAGATCAGCGTCAGCTCGTCGATCAGGTCGCGCGCGTTGTCCGAAGCGGATTTCATCGCCACCATGCGCGCCGATTGCTCGGAAGCCATGTTCTCGGCCACCGCCTGGAAAATGATCGCCTCGATGTAGCGCGTCATGACCTGGTCGAGCACCGCTTTGGCTTCCGGTTCGTAGAGGTAGTCCCACACCGTCTCCGGCGCGCCCAGGCGCTCGCCCGACAGCGGCAGCAGCTGCTCTAGCACCGGCTCCTGCTTCATGGTGTTGAGGAAGCGCGTGTAGCCGATCACCAGCCGGTCGAAGCGGTCCTTGGTGTAGCCGTCGAGCATCACCTTGATGGTGCCGATCAGCTTGTCCATCTGCGGCCGGTCGCCGATCTGAATGGCGTGCGAGAGGATGTTGGCACCCAGGCGCTGCATGAAGCCGAAGCCCTTGTTGCCGATGCAGCAAACGTCTATTTCTTCGCCCTCGGCCTGCCATGCCTTGTACTGGGTGAGCGCCATGCGCAGCAGGTTGGTATTCAGCGCCCCGCACAGGCCCTTGTCGGTGGTGATGACGATCAGGCCGACGCGCTTCACGGTGTCGCGCGGCACCAGAAACGAGTGGCGGTACTCCGGGTTGGCATGGCTGATATGCGCGGCGACAGTGCGGATCTTCTCGCCATACGGGCGCGCTGCGCGCATGCGCTCCTGCGCCTTGCGCATTTTCGAGGCGGCGACCATTTCCATCGCCTTGGTGATTTTCCGAGTGTTTTGCACACTCTTGATCTTCACCCGTATTTCTTTGGTGCCTGGCATGGCGAGTCAGCTCAGTAAGTGCCGTTCTTCTTCCAGTCGGCGATCGCTGCCTTGAGCGACTTCTCGTCCTCGGCGGACAAGTCGTTCTTTTCCTCGATGCGCTTGATGAGGTCGGCGAACTTGCTCTTCACGTAGTCGCGCATCGAGCGCTCGGCGGCCAGCGCCTTTTTCACATCGATATCGCCGTAGAAGCCATTGTTGACCGCGAACAGCGTCAGCGCCATCTCCCACACCTGCTGCGGGTGATACTGCGCCTGCTTCATGAGTTCGGTCACCATCTTGCCGAGCTCGAGCTGCTTGCGCGTGGCTTCGTCCAGGTCGGAGGCGAACTGCGCGAAGGCAGCGAGCTCGCGGTACTGGGCAAGCGCGAGGCGCACGCCACCGCCCGTATCCTTGCGTTTCATGATCTTGGTCTGCGCGGCACCGCCGACCCGCGATACCGAGATGCCGGCGTTGATAGCGGGCCGGATTCCCGCGTTAAAGAGATCGGTCTCCAGGAAGATCTGGCCGTCGGTGATGGAGATTACGTTGGTCGGCACGAAGGCGGTCACGTCGCCGGCCTGCGTTTCGATGATCGGCAGCGCCGTGAGGGAACCGGTCTTGCCCTTCACCGCGCCCTTGGTGAACTTCTCCACATAGGCCGGGTTCACGCGCGCCGCGCGTTCAAGCAAACGCGAGTGCAGGTAGAACACGTCGCCCGGATAGGCTTCGCGGCCCGGCGGGCGGCGCAGCAGCAGCGACACCTGGCGGTAGGCCCAGGCCTGCTTGGTCAAATCGTCATAGATGATCAGCGCGTCCTGCCCGCGATCGCGGAAGTACTCCCCCATGGTGCAGCCGGAGTACGGTGCGATGAACTGCATCGCCGCCGATTCGGACGCCGTCGCTGCGACCACGATGGTGTAGGCCATCGCACCGTGCTCTTCGAGCTTGCGCACCACGTTCGCGACAGTCGAGGCTTTCTGGCCGATCGCGACATACACGCAGAAGAGGTCTTTGCCCTTCTGGTTGATGATGGTGTCCACCGCTACCGCTGTCTTGCCGGTCTGGCGGTCACCGATGATCAGCTCGCGCTGGCCGCGGCCAACCGGCACCATGGCATCGATCGCCTTGAGGCCCGTCTGCACCGGCTGCGACACCGACTGCCGCGCGATCACACCCGGGGCGACTTTCTCGATCACGTCCGTGAGCTTTGCGTTAATCGGGCCCTTGCCATCGATGGGCGCGCCCAGCGAGTTGACCACGCGGCCGAGCAGCTCCGGGCCGATCGGCACCGAAAGGATCTTGCCGGTGCACTTGACGACGTCGCCCTCGGTGATGTGCTCGTACTCACCCAGGATCACCGCGCCGACCGAGTCGCGCTCGAGGTTGAGCGCGAGGCCGAAGGTGTTCTTCGGGAACTCGAGCATTTCCCCCTGCATCACGTCCGACAGGCCGTGGACCCGGCAGATGCCGTCGGTCACCGACACTACGGTGCCTTGCGTGCGCATCTGCGCGCCGGCATCCATGTTCTGGATGCGGTTCTTGATGAGTTCCGAAATTTCGGACGGATTGAGTTGCATTTGAAGCTCCTTAAACTTTCAACGCGGTTTCGAGCGCGGCGAGCTGCGCGCGCGCGGAACCGTCGATAACCTTGTCGCCAATCACGATCTTGACGCCACCGATGAGGGATTTATCCACGCTAACGCGGGCCCTGACCTTGCGGCCGGTCTTCTTTTCCAGCCGGGCCACCAGGTCGGCCACCTGCGCCTGGTCCATCTCGAACGCGGTGTAGACCTCGGCCTCGACCACCCCTTCGCGCTCGTTCTTCAGCACTTCGTACTGGCTGCGGATTTCCGCGAGCACGTCGAGCCGGCCGTTCTCGGCCAGCACCCGCACGAAGTTCTCGGTCTCGCCGCTGAGCTTCCCCGATAGCACCGATATGAACAGGCCCGC
>JANXUV010000176.1 GCA_025356085.1 Betaproteobacteria bacterium | reverse complement strand
ATCACGCTGCACCTGCTGGACGCGCCGGGACGGCTGTTGCGCTTCAACCGCAAGCACCCCGACCTTGCCGCGCGCATCCCGAAAAAGGAACTCGCGGCCTACCTGAACCTCACGCCCGAAACGCTTTCCCGGCTCAAGCAGAAACTCGGCGGATCCTAGCTCCCTAGCCGCGGCGCAGCCGCGCCAGGGCGAAGGAAATCAGCGGCCAGACCAGCAGGAACAACGCAAGGCCGGTCAGCGAGCCGACCAGCTTATTCGAGAAGAACACCGACAACTCCCCCTGCGACGCCAGCATCGCCTGGCGGAACGCGGCCTCGGCCCGGTCGCCCAGCACGATCGCCAGCACCAGCGGCGCGAGCGGGTAATTGAGCTTCTTGAACACGTAGCCGGCGATGCCGAACACCACCATCATCCACACGTCGAACATCGAGTTATGCACCGTGTAGGCGCCGATCGCGCAAATCACGATGATCACCGGCGCAATGACCGAGAACGGCACCCGCAGGATCGCAGCGAACAGCGGCACGCAGGTCAGCACCACGATCAGGCCGACGATGTTGCCCAGGTACATGCTGGCGATCAGGCCCCAGACGAAATCCTTCTGCTCGACGAACAGCAGCGGCCCCGGCTGCAGGCCCCAGATCAGCAGGCCGCCCAGCAGCACGGCGGCAGTCGGTGAACCCGGCACGCCCAGCGTGAGCATCGGCAGCAGCGCCGAGGTGCCGGCCGCATGCGCCGCGGTTTCCGGCGCAACCACGCCCTCGACCATGCCGGTGCCGAACTTGTCGCCGTCCCTCGAGAAGCGGCGCGCCACGCCATAGCTCATGAACGATGCCGGCGTCGCGCCGCCCGGCACGATGCCCATGAAAACCCCGACGATCGAGGAGCGGATCGAGGTCAGCCAGTATTTCGGCAGCTCTTTCCAGGTCTCCAGCACCACTTTCATGTTGAGCTTGGCGCTGGCGCCCTTGAACGCCAGCCCTTCCTCGAGCGTCAGCAGGATCTCGCCGATGCCGAACAGGCCGATCACCGCGATCAGGAAGTCGAATCCCGTCAGCAGGTGGGTCGAGCCGAAGGTCAGCCGCAGCGCGCCGGTCACCGGGTCGGTTCCGACCGCCGCGAGCGCGAAGCCGAGCATCATCGTGGCGAGCGTCTTGAACGGCGGCTCCTTGGACATGCCGATGAAGGCGCAGAAGGTGAGCAGGTAGACCGCGAAGAACTCCGGCGGGCCGAATTCGAGCGCGAAACTCGCCACGACCGGCGACAGGAAGGTGATGACGATCACCGCCACCAGCGCGCCGACGAATGAAGAAGTGAATGCCGCGGTCAGCGCCGCCCCCGCGCGCCCTTTCTGCGCCAGCGGGTAACCGTCGAAAGTGGTCGCCACCGACCAGGGTTCGCCCGGAATATTGAACAGGATCGAGGTGATCGCGCCGCCGAACAGCGCCCCCCAATAGATGCAGGACAGCAGGATGATCGCGGAAGTGGTGCCGCCCGGCTGCTGCGACATGCCGAAGGTAAGCGGCAGCAGGATCGCCACACCGTTGGCGCCGCCCAGCCCGGGCAGCACGCCGATGATCACGCCAAGGATCACGCCGGCGAACATCAGGACGATGTTCTTCATCGACAGCGCGATCGCGAAACCCTGCATCAACGACTGGATCTCTTCCATCTCAGTTCAACCGGAGCAGGGCTTCCAGCGGCCCTTTCGGCAGCGGGATCTTGAACCACACTTCAAAGATGACGAAGAAAAACACGCTGTTGCCGATGCTGACCGCGGCCAGCTTCCACCAGTCGTACTTCCCCAGCCAGCGCATGAAGAACGCGATGAACAGGATCGACGCGACGTAGATGCCGAGCCAGCCGATCAGGCCGACATAGATCGCCGTAGGCACCAGCACCGCCAGCACCATCTTGAGTTGCCCGACCTCGACGAACGCCTTTGCGTCGTCGCGCGACCAGAAGAACACCGCAGCCAGGTTGATGGCGGAGGCGACGCAGATCATCACGCCGACGATGAACGGGAAATAGCCGGCTTCGGGGCCATCTTCAGCCCACTTGGTGCCGAGCCGCAGGCTGTCATACACGACGATCGCACCGGCCAGGAAAAAGAGGGCCGCGACCACGATCTCGGCGCTCTTCTGACTAAACGCAGCCTTACCTTCCCCTTGACCTTCGACCATCCCCCTTCCCCCTCGAAAAGGCCTCTACTTCTTCCCGGCCATGAAGCCGGCAGCCTTCATCAGGCCGATGTGGCGCGCCTCTTCGCGCGCGACCCAGTCGGCGTACTCCTTGCCGGTCAGCGCAGTCTGGTTAAAGGCGCCCTGCTCCATGAACGTCTTCCAGTCCGGCGTCTCCATCACCTTCTTGAAGACACCGATGTAGTAATTCACCTGGTCCGGCGTGACGCCGCCGGGCATGAAGATGCCGCGCAGCATCAGGTAATCCACGTCCAGGCCCTGTTCCTTGCAGGTCGGAATGTCGGCCCAGGCCATGGTGGCCGTCACCTTGGTCTTGTAGGGCATGCGCTTCGGATCGAAGACGCAGAGCGGACGCAGCTTGCCGGCGCGCCATTGCGCCACGGCCTCGATCGGATTGTTCACCGTCGAATCGACGTGCTTGCCGACCAGCTGCACCGCGACTTCGCCGCCGCCCTTATAGGGGATGTAGGTAAATTTCGTGCCTGTACGCTGCTCGATCGCCACCGTGATGATCTGGTCTTCCTGCTTGGCGCCGGTGCCGCCCATCTTGAAGCGCTTGGCCGGCTCTCCGGCACGCGCCTTGGCTGCATCGATGAAATCCTTCGAGGTCTTGTAAGGCGTCTCCG
>JANXUV010000165.1 GCA_025356085.1 Betaproteobacteria bacterium | reverse complement strand
ATGATCAGGAACAGGAAGACCCGTTCAGCGCCTCTGGAGATCACGATTCGCATCGTTCACGTCGCGGCGCAACTGTTCGCGCTGTTCGGGACTGAAGCGGCCAGGCTCCCTGCTGCGCTGCTCCTGCCAATGCTGCCGGGCCTCTTCGCGGCTCATCTGGCCACCGCGCACCTGCTCGCGCAGCCTCTGCCGCTCGTCCCAGGCCATGCGCCGATCCGGCGGCGGCATCGGCCGCTGCTGCTGCTGATTGCCCTGCCCCTGGTGGCGGTGCTGCGCCAGAGCGGGGGAGAGCGAGAACACCAGCAACAGGGCAAGCAGCAGCTTCATGGATTCGGGAATCTTACGTGGGCGCATCACCCGGCGTAGGCAGTACCCCTTAATATTTGTAACAAATCATGTCTACCGCAGTCTGAAGTAACACGTTGTTTCATCGTATTCCCGACGACAGGCTACTCTGACTCTCATGGCTGAACTCAAAAAGAGAATTCTCGTGGTGGACGACGACCAGCGCTTGCGCGAGCTGGTGGTGCGCTATCTCACCGAACAGGGCTTCGATGCCAAGGCGGTCTCCGACGCCCCGGGCATGGACCGGCAGCTGGCGCGCGAGCGCTACGACCTGGTGGTGCTCGACCTGATGCTGCCTGGAGAGGACGGCCTTGCCATCTGCCGGCGCCTCAGGGGCCCGAACACGCCTCAGGGCACCGGCCCGGCGATCATCATGCTGACCGCCAAGGGCGACGAAGTGGATCGCATCGTCGGCCTGGAGATGGGCGCCGACGACTACCTGCCCAAGCCGTTCAATCCGCGGGAACTGGTGGCGCGCGTGAACGCCGTGCTACGCCGGCGCCAGCCGGCCGGTCCGCCGGGCGCGCCCGCCACAGACACCGAAATCCACAGCTTCGGCGCCTTCGAGTTCAACCTCGCCACGCGCAGCCTGGCGCGGGACAGCAAAGCCGTCGCCCTCACCACCGGCGAATACTCGGTGCTCAAGGTGCTGGTGCGGCACCCGCGCACCCCGCTGTCGCGCGACAAGCTGATGGAGCTCGCGCGCGGCCGCGAATACGGCGTCTTCGACCGCTCGATCGACGTTCAGATCTCGCGCCTGCGCAAAATCGTCGAGGACGACCACGCGCACCCGCGGTACATCCAGACCGTGTGGGGTTTCGGCTACGTATTCGTCCCGGACGGGAACTCGTAACCTGCGCGTAGCCTTTTCATGAACTTCGCATGAGCCTTTTTTCGCGGTCGTTCCTGCTGATCGCCCTGCTGATCCTCGCCTCGGCGGCCGCCACCGTGCAGCTCTACCGCCTCTACGAACGCGAACCCCGGGCGCGGGCGCTGGCGCAGCAGACGGTCAGCATCGTCAACCTCACGCGGGCCGCGCTGGTGAACGCCGACCCGGTCCTGCGGCGCAACCTGCTGATCGAAATCAACGAGCGCGAGGGCATCCGCCTGGCGCCGGCGACCGCGGGGGAAAATCTGCAGGCGCTGCCGGAGCGGCCGCTGCTCGAACTGATCATCGGCCGCGTGCGCGCCGTGCTGGGCTCGGATACCCGCTTCGCCTTCGCGCGCGACGGCGTGCGCGGCTTCTGGGTCAGCTTCACCATCGACGAGGATGAGTACTGGGTGATGCTGCCGCGCGAACGCTTCGAGCCGCGGCTCGGATTGGAGTGGCTGGGCGCCGGCCTGGGCCTGCTCGCTCTGGCGCTCGCCGGCGCCTGGCTGATCGCCTCCACGCTGAGCCGGCCGCTGGGCGCGATCGCCGCGGCGGCAGCCGAAGTCGGGCGCGGCAGCGCGCCCGCGCCGCTCGCCGAGACCGGCCCGCGCGAAATGCGCACCGTGTCGCGCGCCTTCAACCGCATGGCGGGCAACCTGGAGACCATGGAGCGCGAACGCGCGATGGTTCTCGCTGGCATCTCGCACGACCTGCGCACGCCGCTATCGCGCCTGCGCCTTGCGCTGGAGATGAGCGGTGCCGACAAGGCATCGGCCGAAGGCATGGGCGCCGACGTAGAGGAGATCGACAAAGTCATCGCGCAGTTCCTCTCCTTTGCCCGGGGCGAGGACGAGCCGCAGGTCGAGAACGACCTCACCGCCCTGATCCGCGAAATCGCGCAGAACTACCGCAAGCGGGAGCAGCCGGTCTCTGTCACCGGCATCGAGGTTTCAGCGTTCCGCTTCGCGCCGCTGGCGATCCGCCGGGCGCTGACCAATCTCATCGACAACGCCCTGCGCTACGCGCCAGGGCCCATTGAAATTTCCGCGCGCGCGCAGGACGGCCGCGTGGTGATCGAAGTGGCGGACCGCGGCCCCGGCGTGCCCGCGGACGAAGCCGAGCGCCTGAAGCGCCCCTTCACCCGCCTGGACGAATCGCGCAGCGGACTGGGCGGCGCCGGCCTGGGGTTGGCGATCGTCGATCGCATCGCCCGCGCGCACGGCGGCCAGCTCGATCTCGCGCCGCGCGACGGCGGCGGCCTCGCCGCGCGCCTCAGTCTTTCCGCCTAGGTCTTCTTCGCTTCCGCGAACAGCCAGTCGCGGAAGGCGACTACGTCGGCGCGCTCGGCGGTGTCGGCGCCGCTGACGATGTAGTAGCCGAACTTGAGCGGGAGCGGAAGCGCGAGCGGCGCCACCAGCCTGCCTGAGGCGAGATCGGATCCCGCCAGCACAGGCATGCTGAGCGCCACGCCCATGCCGTCGGCCGCCGCTTCCAGCGCGAGCATGGCGTGGCTGAAGCGCAGGCCGTGCGAGGTATCGACGCCAGGCATGCCCGCGGCTTCGAACCAGGCGTCCCAAAGGCCGCGGCCGTCGTCGTAGCGGACGTTGTCGTGGATCAGCACGTGATGCTTCAGGGCCGCCGCGGTGCGGATCGGATGTCCGCCGCTCTTCGCCAGGCGCGGGCTGCACATCGGCGTCACCGCAACGGCAAGTAGTTTGTCGACGCGGAAGCCCGGATAGTCGCCGGTGCCGAAGCGCACCACGATGTCGGCATCCTCCACCGGCGAATCGGCCAGCGCGTCGCCCGCGCCGAATTCGTCCCCGCTGGGATCGATCAGACGCGTGCTCGCGTTGATGCGCACATCCAGTTCCGGATGCGCGCCGACGAAGCGGTGCAGCCGCGGCGCCAGCCAGCGCGTCGCGAACGAGGTCGCCACGCTGACCGAGAGCGTGCCCTCCTCGTCGATGCCGCGCAATTCCTCGACCGCGTCACCCAGCCGGCTGAAGCCTTCGCTCAGCTTAGGCAGCAGGACCCGGCCCGCGCGCGTGAGTTCCAACCCCCGCTTCAGGCGCCTGAACAGGCGATGACCCAGGAATTCTTCCAGCCCCTTGATCTGGTGGCTGATCGCCGCCGGCGTGACGTGCAGTTCTTTGGCCGCCATCGCAAAGCTCAGCTGGCGCGCAGCCACCTCGAACGCGCGGAGGGCGTTGAGAGGGGGCAAGCGTAACGAATGATTAGTTATTCTATCCATATAGAAAAGAAATAATCTATTGCTGCGGTGCAACTAAACTGTCATCAATTCAGTCTATAACAACTATAGTGCATTGCAACTCATAAGGAGAATACCAATGAAAAACAAGATTAGAAAAACTAATGCCAGTTTGGCGTTCTTCAACAACCGCCTGGATGAGATCCGGATGAACGGCCAAGAGCGCCTGAAAGCGAAAGCCCGCCTGGCCCAATCCGAGGCCTTCGCCAACGCGGTGGTCACGCTAATTGGCCTGTTCAAGCGCGCGTTCAAGAGCGCGGAACCACGCCGCTACCGCAGCCCGACCGCCACGCACGGCTAGCCAGCGTGGCGACAGCCCTCCGCGTCGCGGTTCAGCGGCTCAATCCGAAGCATCGCGAGGACATCGCGCGCCATTTGCTGCAGCTACCGGAAAACGACCGGCGGCTGCGTTTTGGTCATCAGGTGCGCGACCAGGCGGTGCGCGAGTACGTGGACGGCGTCGACTTCGAGCGCGATCGCGTATTCGGCATCCTGGGCGACGACCTGAGCCTCATCGGCGTGGCGCACCTCGCGCTCGACCCCGTCGAAAAGCTGGCCGAGCTCGGCGTAAGCGTCGACCCCTCCAGCCGGGTGAAGGGCTACGGCTATGCCCTGCTGCACCGCTCGGTGCTGCATGCCGCCAATCTGGGCTACCGCACGATGTTCATGGTCTGCCTGGCGGAGAACGGAATCATGATGCACCTCGCGAAGAAAGCCGGTCTCACGGTGGTGACAGAAGCCGGCGAAGCGGACGCGCGCCTGAAACTCGACCGCCTCGCGCACGGCGGCGTGTTCGAGGAAGCGATAGCCGATCAGTTCGCGCTGGTGGACACCATGCTCAAGCAGCAATACCTCTGGCTCGCGCAGCCGAAGGCGGCAGAAAAGAATCTAGTCGGGGAAATGCCGGCGGGTGAGCGCCGCAAGGGCGCGCTCGCCGGTATCGGCTGATTTCTCCAGCGCGGCGGCGATCAGTTCCATCTCGCCCCGGCCGCGGTTCTGCGACAGCTTCCAGCGCGTCTCGATGCGGGTCACCGCAATCGAGAAATTGACGATTCCGTTCAGCATCTGATCGACGTATTGCTGGCGCAGCGCGTCGAATTTCGGCAGCCATAGCGGGTCGAGGCTCTCGATCAGCCGCCGCTGGGATGCGTGCTTGGTGTTTCGATCTTCGATCAGCTTCGGCACGCCGTAGGCATGCACCGCCGCATAGTTCCACGTCGGCACGCGCTCCGGGTCGGCGTACCAGCGCGGCGAGACGTAAGCGTGCGGCCCGCTGAACAGGACCATCACTTCGTCATCAAAGAACTCTTTCCACTGCGGATTGTTCTTGGCCATGTGCATGTCGATGACGATCTGCTCGCCTTCCTCATGCACGGTGATCGGCAGGTGCGAGGCATGCAGCACGCCGCCGGTGCCGGTGACCAAGATCGGGAAACCGTTGGCACGCATGAACTGAACCAGTTCAGCGTGATCCTTCACCTGATTGTAGGGAGGGCTGTACATGGCTCACTCGATAAGGGCGATGGCCTGGGCGGCGATGCCTTCTTCCCGGCCGATATAGCCCAGGTTCTCGGTGGTGGTCGCCTTGACGCTGACCGCGGCGGGATTCAAGCCGAGGTCGGCGGCGATGTTGCCGGTCATTCTCGCCACGTGCGGCGCCATGCGCGGCGCCTGCGCGACAATGGTGGCGTCCACGTTGACGATGCGAAAGCCGGCGGCGACGACTTTCTTCGCCGTCGCGCGCAACAGTTCGCGGCTGTCCACTTCGCTGTACTGCGGGTCGCTGTCCGGATAGTGCGAGCCGATGTCGCCGAGCGCCGCGGCGCCGAGCAACGCATCGCAGATCGCGTGCAACAGCACGTCCGCGTCAGAATGGCCCGCCAGTCCCTTGGCGTGCGGAATCTCCACGCCGCCGATCACCAGCTTGCGGCCCGCGACCAGCGCGTGCACGTCGTACCCCTGCCCCACTCTCATGTACGGCCCACTATCGTTGCCCCAGGATGGCTTCCGCGATCTTAAGGTCTTCCGGGAAAGTCACCTTGATGTTTTCCCTGCTGCCCGCGACCAGCCGCGGCTTCAATCCCATCTGCTCGATGGCGCCCGCCTCATCGGTGACTGCCCGTTTCGCCTCCTTCAGCGCCTGCATCAGGAGCCCGCAGCGGAACATCTGCGGCGTCTGCGCCAGCCACAACTGGCTGCGATCTTCGGTGCCGGCGACGCGCAGGACGCCTGCTTCGTCTTTGGCTGCTTTCTTCACGGTCTCGGCCGCAGGCAGCGCGAGGATGCCGCCGATCTGGTCTTCACGCGTTTCAGCGATCAGGCTGTCAAGGTCGCGCTTCGGCAGGCAAGGACGCGCCGCATCGTGCACCAGCATCCAGTCGTCCGCGTCCACCACCGCCATCGCCGCCACCAGTCCGTTGTACACCGAGTCGCGCCGGGACTCGCCGCCGCAGTAAAGGGGCTCCAGGCGGCCCGTGAAGGCGCTCCAGTCGTGCCGTGCGAACTCGCGATCTTCCGGCGCCAGCACCACGAACACATTTTTTATCGGCGGCACGCATACGGATTTCACCGCGTGCCACAGCATCGGCTTGCCGGCGAGCGGAAAATACTGTTTCGGGGCTTCCCCGCGAAACCGCGTTCCGGTACCCGCCGAGGGAATCAACGCGTAGAACGCCAAATCGAAATCTTTCGTATTTTCAAGGCCGTATAATTGCACGGCTTTTTCTTCTTGTCATGCACCGAGACCCACTTCCAGGCAAGAAACGCTACTGCGGCCTGGCCGGTTCCTCCGACGCTCTTGCGCTCACCCGGCTGGCGGCCGAGTCGCGTCCTCTCGCAGTCCTGACGGCGAACGCGCTGGATGCCGCGCGGCTGCTCGAGGAAATCGCCTGGTTCGCCCCGCAGTTGCGCGTTTGCCTGCTGCCCGACTGGGAAACGCTGCCCTACGACAGTTTCTCGCCGCACCACGACCTGGTGTCGGAGCGCCTGGCGACGCTGTACCGCATCCAGCGCGGCGAATTCGACGTGGTGCTGGTGCCGGCCTCGACCGCACTGGTGCGGCTGTGCCCGCCCGCCTACCTCGCCGCCTACACCTTCTTCCTGCGCCAGGGCGACCGCTTCGACGCGGACGCGCTGCGCCGGCAACTGGTGCTCGCCGGCTACAACGCCGTCACGCAGGTGGTTGCGCCGGGAGAGTTCTGCTTTCGCGGCGGCATCGTCGACCTGTTCCCGATGGGCAGCGCGGTGCCCTACCGACTCGACCTCGACGACGACCTGATCGAAACCATCCGCACTTTCGACGTCGACTCGCAGCGCACTCTGTATTCGGTGAAGGAAGTGCGCCTGCTGCCTGCGCGCGAGTTCCCGATTGACGAAGACGGGCGCACCAAGTTCCGCGGCCGCTGGCGCGAACTGTTCGAAGGCGATCCGTCCAAGCGGCGCCTGTACAAGGACGTCTCCAACGGCGTGCCCGCGGCGGGCGTCGAGTACTACCTGCCCCTCTTTTTCGACCAGCTCGCCACCGTCTTCGACTACCTGCCCGAAGACTCGACGCTGGCTTTCCATCGCGACGTTTCGGGCTCGGTGCAGGCGTTCTGGCAGGACGCGCAGTCGCGCTTCAGGATGCTGGGCGGCGACCCGGACCGGCCGCTGCTGCCGCCGGCGCAGCTGTTCGTGCCGGCCGAGGAGTTCTACACGCGGGCCAAAAGCTTCGCGCGCATCGACTTGATCGAGGCCGCCGAACCGGACCCGGAGCAATTCTTCGCCAGTTCGCCGCTGCCGCCGCTGGCAGTGGACCGCCGCGCGCAGAATCCGGTCCTCGCGCTGAAAACATTCCTCGCCAATTCGAAGCTGCGCGTGCTGCTGAGCGCGGAATCGCCCGGACGGCGGGAAACCATGCTGTCGTATTTTGCAGAGTACGGTTTGACGCCTTTGGTTTTGAATTCTTATGAGGAGTTCATAAAACAGAATTCCGCTTTCGCGATCACCGTCTCCCCGCTCTCCAACGGCTTCATCGTCCCGGCCGAAGGCTGGACGGTGGTCACCGAGACCGAGCTCTACGCCGGCACGGCGCGGCGCAAGGCGCGCGGCGCGAAATCACAGAGTTCGGTGGAGGGGATGCTGCGCGACCTCTCCGAACTCAAGGTCGGGGACCCGGTGGTGCATATGCAGCACGGCATCGGCCGCTACGGCGGGCTGGTCAACCTCGACCTCGGCGAGGGCATGACCGAGTTCCTGCTGCTCGAATACGACGGCGGCGACAAACTCTACGTGCCGGTGTCGCAGCTGGGGTTGATATCGCGCTACTCGGGCGCCCAGCCCGAGGAAGCGCCGCTGCACAAGCTGGGTAGTGGCCAGTGGGACAAGGCGCGCGCGCGCGCCGCCAAGCAGGTGCGCGATACCGCCGCCGAGCTGCTCGACCTTTATGCCAAGCGCGCCGTGCGCCAGGGCCATGCCTTCGCCGTGCAGCAGCACGACCTGGAAGCCTTTGCCGACGGCTTCGGCTTCGAGGAAACGCCCGACCAGGCGGCGGCGATCACCGCGGTCGTCGCCGACATGACCGCCGGCAAGCCGATGGACCGCCTGATCTGCGGCGACGTCGGCTTCGGCAAGACCGAAGTCGCGCTGCGCGCCGCCTTTGTCGCGATCGCCGACAGGCAGCAGGTGGCGATCCTCTGCCCCACCACGCTGCTTGCCGAGCAGCACGCGCAGACCTTCAAGGACCGATTCGCCGACTGGCCGGTGCGTATTGCCGAATTGTCCCGATTCAGGAATTCAAAAGAAATTTCCTCAACAATAGAGAAACTGGAAACAGGCGACATCGACATCGTCATCGGCACCCACAAGCTGCTGTCCAAGGGCGTCAAGTTCCAGCGCCTCGGCCTGGCGATCATCGACGAAGAGCACCGCTTCGGCGTGCACCAGAAGGAAGCCCTCAAGCGCCTGCGCGCGGAGGTGGACGTGCTCACGCTCACCGCCACGCCGATCCCGCGCACGCTGGCGTTGTCGCTGGAAGGCCTGCGCGACTTCTCGGTGATCGCCACAGCGCCTGAGCGCCGGCTGGCGATCAAGACCTTTGTCGCCGAGCATTCCGAGGGGTTGATCCGCGAGGCGGTGCTGCGCGAGCTGCGCCGCGGCGGCCAGGTCTACTACCTGCACAACGAAGTCGAAACCATCGAGAACGCCCACGACCGCCTCGCCAAACTGCTGCCCGAAGCGCGCCTGGCGGTGGCGCACGGCCAGATGCGCGAGCGGGAACTGGAGCGCGTGATGCGCGAGTTCACGCAGCAGCGCACCAACGTGCTGCTGTGCTCGACCATCATCGAGACCGGCATCGACGTGCCCAGCGCCAACACCATCGTGATGAGCCGGGCCGACAAGTTTGGCCTGGCCCAACTGCACCAGTTGCGGGGCCGGGTC
>JANXUV010000151.1 GCA_025356085.1 Betaproteobacteria bacterium | reverse complement strand
CTCGATGAAGATCACGCAGGACGTGCGCGACTACGTCGAGAGCGGCATGCAGCAGAAGTCGGTCGAATTCGTCAAGAAGGGCGGCGAGCTATATCACAAGACCTGATCGCGTCGGTCCTCAAGATCGTTGCCGCGGGCGTCCTCGCGCTTTTCATCGCGTTCCCGCTGGTCGTCTACCTTGCGCAGGACGCGCTGATCTTCTACCGGCAGCCGCTGCCGGAGGCGCGCCGCGCCGACGTCGCGAAGCGTTTTCCCGCGGCGCAGGAAGTCTTCATTCAGGCGGCGGACGGGACGAAGCTGCATGCATGGCACGCCTCAGCAGGCGGCCCGCTGGTGATCTATTTTGGCGGCAACGCCGAAGAGACTTCCTGGATGCTGGACGAATTGCGCAATGCGCCCGGGGTGTCCTGGCTGATCACCAGTTATCGCGGCTACGGGCTGAGCGAAGGCTCGCCGGGCGAAGCGGCGCTGGTGTCGGATGCCCTGCAGTGGTTCGACCATGCGATGACTTTGCGCGGCGCCGACTTGAAGCGCACCTATGTCTTCGGTCGCAGCCTCGGCAGCGGCGTGGCGGTCGCGCTGGCGGCGCAGCGCCCGTTCGCCGGCGTGATCCTCGCGACGCCCTACGACAGCCTTGCTGCGGTCGCCAAGCATCACTACTGGTATTTGCCGGTGGATCTTCTGCTCAAGCACCGCTTCGATTCGATCGCGCGCGCGCCGGCCTTGCGGCAACCGCTGCTTTGCCTGGTCGCAGGCCGCGATGAAATCATCCCGCCGGAACGCGCCGAGCGCCTGTTCGACGCTTGGGCCGGTCCGAAGCGCAAGCTCGTTCTTCAGGAGGCCGGCCACAACACGGTGGACAGCCATCCGCAGTACTGGCCCGCGATCGGGAAATTCCTCGGGGTATCCTGAGGCATGGACGGCAACCTGCTGCACGCGCTCATCCTCGGGCTGGTCGAGGGCATCACCGAATTCCTGCCGATCTCCAGCACCGGGCACCTGATCCTCGCCGGGCAGCTGCTTGGCTTCAACGACGAGCGCGCGGGCGTCTTCTTCGTAGCCATCCAGACCGGCGCAATGCTGGCCGTGGTCTGGGAATATCGCGCCCGGTTCTTCAAGGTGGATGTGATGCTGTGGCGCAACCTGGCGGTCGCATTCATTCCAGCCGCCGTGCTCGGCCTGCTGTTCGGCTCCATGATCAAGCAGGTCCTGTTCAAGCCGGTCCCGGTGGCGCTCGCGTTCATCGTCGGGGGCGTGATCATTCTTCTTGTAGAAAGAAAATCCCTGAGTCTCAGAATTCAGACCACGCAGGCGATGTCCTGGCTCGATGCGCTGAAGGTAGGCATCGCGCAATGCTTCGCGCTGATCCCCGGGACCTCGCGCTCGGGCGCGACTATCATTGGCGGCATGCTGTTCGGCCTGTCGCGGCCGGCTGCGACGGAGTTCTCGTTCTTCCTCGCGGTGCCGACGCTGTGCGCGGCGGGCGCGTACGACCTGTGGAAGAACCGTGCGCTTTTTTCAGCCGACGACCTGGGCATGTTCGCCGTCGGCCTCGCGGTGTCGTTCGCGTCGGCCTTCGTCGTGATCCGTTGGTTGATCCGTTACGTCGCCACGCACAACTTCAGGCCGTTCGCCTGGTACCGGATCGCCTTCGGGCTGGTCGTGCTGGGGGCTGTGCAGCTATCCCTGTATCCTGCGTAGGATGAACCGCTATGGCCAAGCCGATTTTTCTCACTTACGATCGCGAGGCACTCGACCGCGAGTACAACAATCGTGCCAAGGTGGCCCGCTCTCCAGAAGCCCTTGCTTGGTACGTTTGCGAGAGCGAGGCGGCGCGCCGTCACGCGCGCCGGCGACGGCGTTCGCTTCGCCACCGTGCAATACGGCTATGAAGTGCATGCGACGGAGCTGGCGCAGAAGAAAATGATCCCGCTGGTGATGACCGTGCGCGCGCAGCGTCGGCGAGTTCGAGAGCTTCAGCAGTCATGTCGGCGAGGAGTACATCTACGTCATCCATGGCGAGGTCGAGATGCACACCGAGATCTATGCGCCGCTGCGCCTGGGCGTCGGCGACAGCATCTATTTCGACAGCGCCACGCCGCACGCTTTCATTTCAGTCGGGGATGGCGACGCACAGATGCTTTCTCTCTGTCTCGGAAACGAGCGCGAGCTGGCTCAGATCCGCAGCGAGGCGGAGCAGCTGAGCGAGGCGGGCTGAGTTTCAGCGTGTCCAAGGCGGCGGCGCCATCGGATCGATGCCCGACCGGGATATGGCGTCGTCGACGGTGGCGCGCGCGATCGCTCCATCGCCTGCAAGCGCCTCGAGCGCCGCAATCACGACATGCTCACGATCGACCTCGAAAAACGACCGCAACCTGGCGCGCGTGTCGGAGCGGCCAAAACCATCTGTTCCAAGCGCGGTAAACCGCCGTCCAGTGAACGGCGCGATGAGATCGGGAACTGCGCGTACATAATCGCACGCAGCGACGACGGGACCCGGCGCGTCCGCAAGGGAACGCTGGATCCAGCTTTCCGTCGTATCACCACGCAGGCGGCGTGCGCGCTCTGCAGCCATCGCATCGCGGCGTAGTTCGCTGAACGAAGTTACGCTCCAGACATCCGCTGCCACGTCCCAGTCCCGTTCGAGCGACTCGGCGG
>JANXUV010000132.1 GCA_025356085.1 Betaproteobacteria bacterium | reverse complement strand
CAGGCGTGCGCCTCGGCCATCGCCGGCCAGGGTACGTCGCGGCCTTTGCCGGCGTAGACGGGAAACTTTTCCGGAACGACGTGAGTGTGGATGTCGATGGCGTCGGTGGTCATTGGCGTCCCAGGAAGATGGTAAAGCGTGAATGCTGCCGCTCCTTGAAGGCGGCGCACAGGGTGATCCGTTCCAGCGACTGCGCGAGGATGCGCGGGCCGCCGGTATAGCGCGGAGCGCGCGCGACCAGCGCATCGAAGTTGGCTTTCATGAAGGCGTAGGTCCGTTCGCCGCCGCGCGGCGTGGCCGACATCGTCCAGGCGATCTGCGAGACTTCGCGGTAGTCGTGCGCCGGGTCGAGCAGCAGCGCCAGCGCCGAGCGCGCGATGACGGGCTCGGCGAAGGAGCTGAGCGCCGCGTCGTTGCCGTCCGTGGCGAGGAAGTCGAGCAGAGCGGGCCGTAGCCGCAGCGTGTCGTCGCTGTCCTGCGCGCGGGCGGAAAACCCAAGCATCTTCGCCTGCGCGCCGAACAGCCGGTGCAGCCAGCGCTCCCAGGCCGGCCGCAATTCGTCGGTAACCAGCGGGCTCGAGATTGGCGAAGGTACGCACACGGTGATCATGGAAAAGAACCGCATGAGCCTGTTTCGCGAGGTGCAGCTGTTCCTGGACGAGGGCCGCTGAGCTTTCAATCGTGGAATTCCGCGAACACCACGCGGTTTTCCGCGAGCGGCCATGAGCGCATTACGATGCGCTGCTTGTTGAATTCGGCGGCGACGCTGCGCACGGCCGTTTCATTCAGCTTGAGCTTGGCGGCGGCGATGCCCGGCACGCCGGCGGGGATGCCCGGCGCGGGGTTGCCGTCGAGGTTCATCGAGTCGCGCCCGGCGCCGAAGTAGCCGCGCGGCCTCGTCATCGTCACCACGCTCGTTGCGTCCTTGTCCGCGTCGGCGATGCGTGCCGGCCGGAAATGGATCAGGCTGGACGAACGCGGAAACGGCGCGCGGTAGATGTGCGTCACCGCGAAGCCTTCGGCGCGAATGACGAATTCGTACTGTACGCCTGGCCTGGCGTTGAACGGGCCCCACTGGCCGTCGGCACCAACGGTCTTCGCGTGGATGGCGGCGCCGAGGCGTTCGCCGGTCTGCGCCGAGGTCTCGTAAACCTCCATCGACGCGCCCGCAAGCGGCAGGTTGGTCTGGCTGGCGCCGAGAAAGCCCGTGATGCGGCCGTCGAGGACCACATTCGCCTCGGTTGCCGGGTCGGTGCGCGCCGGAAATTTTCCGGTGATGAAGCGGTAGCTCTGCGCAAAGGCAATCGGGTGGTAGCTGACTTCGCGATGGTCGAGCACCGGCAGCACGATGTTCTCGGCTCCCTTGAGCGCCGGGCCTTCGGGCAGGGTATTGGTCGCCATTTTCGGCTGCCCGATCCAGCGGCCGTCGGGCTGGGCAAACTTGTCGTTGCTGTCCGAGCGCAGCGTCATGAACGCGACACCGGGCGTGGTCTCCAGGCCCTCCGGGCCTTGCGGCGAATTCAGCGCCGTCATGAACGGGCTTTTGCCGTTGAATTCGCTGCCGGGCAGGTAATCGCCGCTCCAGACGCCGTGGTTCACGCCGCCGCCGATCACCGCGCGCGACACAGTTGCCGCGCCACCGCCATTGCGGATGTAATCGCGGATCACGTTGCCGCCGCGCGAGTTGCCGACCAGCACCACCTTGTCCGCGCCGGTCAGCTTACGCACCCGCTCGACCTCGGCGGCGAGGTTGCGCATGTTTTCGGCCGCGCTGCTGCGGCCCGCCTCGGGCTTCAGATCGTCGGTGCGCGCGAGCGGATAGGGCAAGTCCACGGCGAACAGGCGCTCGCGCGGCCAGCCGTTGGATTCGTAGCGCCAGACCGTCGGATACCAGAGCGCGGCCGTGTCGCCATTGCCGTGCACAAAGACAATCGGCGGATGCGTGTCGCGAGAGCCCATGACGGTGCAGCCAGCGAGTGCAGCGATCAACAGGACGAGAAACAGGCGGCGTGAAATGGCGTTCATAGGAGCCTCGGTAGATTGAGTTGCGATGGTTTGATGGTCTTGCGGCTGCGCAGGTAGAGTTCGATGACTTCCCAGATCGGCGGTGAGCCCGCGCCGCGCGCTTCCTCAGCCACCGGCGCCCAGCCGGCGACCTTGTAGATTTTCCCGGCCTCGATGGGCACATCACCAAGACGCATGTCGCTAATGCGCTCACCCATTTTCGCCAGCGGGCTGCAGGCATAGCGCATGCCGCCCACGCGCACCATGTCCCCGCCCTGTTG